>NZ_JAUBTS010000046.1:0-58870 GCF_036705105.1 Microcoleus sp. B9-D4 | reverse complement strand
GGATTCTGCTGTGGGATGAATTTTTTAGTCCTGCAATACTTTTGCTGCTTTGTCTAGCATCAACGCTAGACAACAATCTAGTGTCTGAGCGGCGAGACTTTACCTTTGAAGAGATAAAGCAAAGTCTCCTAGACCGACATTGGCCACCACAGAGACAGCGTTGTGATTTCGTAGCTGCGTCCGCTTATTAACTTTGCGGAGCGGTTCCCCCTGTCTAGCTCTAAATCCTTTACTAACCCACCAAAAAACCGCTGCCAGCAATTGGAACCTGTAGTCAGCGGTCTTTGGTAATCAAACTCACCTCTAGGGTGAGTCAAATATCTGTATGAATTTTAACTCATCGAACGGGCAAAAATCAGGCACAGGCAAACTTATCCGTGTAACTAAAGACAGCCCTTGTCCCCACTGTGGCAAACCTGACTGGTGCTACTCCCTCGGCGATTTGTCAGTCTGTAACCGCGACCAACAGCCCGCTACTGGTTGGGAAAAAACCACCAAGTCTGACCAAGACGGTCACTTCTACTACGCTCCAGTCCAGCAAGAAAAAGCCATCCGTCCCGCTAGCACTACCTACTACCACTACCCCGCCCGCGACGGCTCGCCACTTGTAAGGGTGAAGCGAATTGATTTCGGTGACGGGAGAAAAAAAGAATTTAGACAACAGCACTGGGACGCTGCTACGAGCAAGTGGGTGACGGGCTTGGGTAAAGTCCAACGAGCTGATATTCCGGTCTACAACTACGCCAAGGTGCAAGAGGCAAAAGCTCAAGGTGTAACGGTCTTTATTTTGGACGGCGAGAACTGCGTCAAAGAGCTGGAGAAGATAGGGCTAGTTGGCACTACAAGCATCGGTGGCATGGGTAAGTGGAAAGACTCTGACACAAGCGATTTAGAGGGCGCTCAAGTGGCTATCGCTCCCGATCGTGATGAACCCGGTGTTGAGGACGGGGCTAAAGTTTCCGAACACTTCACTAATGCAATGTGGCTCTACTGTTATCCCGATGCCGAATGGGCTTGGAACAACCTCAAAAAGAGTCAGGGACTGGATGTTAGCGATTGGATAGAAGCTGAAAAAATCGACGCTCAGACTGTTTTAAATTCTTTAACTTCTCACGCACGCACGCGAGAGAATGTAGTACGTTTGTCGTCTAATGGTAGGTCAAATGACTACATCCCTGACACAGCGCCAGTTCCAGAACAAAATTTTGTCCAAAAAGCTGAGTCAGCGCTCTATTCTGAGGGTCATTGGGTGTCCATCGGCGGGTTACTTTACCAATTCACTGGCACTTACTATGAGGAGCGGCCTGAAAAGTTAGAGAAGCGGCGTATCAGAGATTGGCTGAACACCTACTCGGAGAAGAATCGCAACGGTATCTATGTCTGCAACCGTGCCAAGTCGGGAAGTATTGACGAGATTTTTAATTGGGTGGTTTTGGGTCGCGCTGTAGACATTAAAGAAGTCAATCCACCGGGGTTAAATTGCTCCAACGGTGTAGTGCTCATTCACGATGACGGCTCTCACTCCCTTGTCCGCCACAGTCCCGACAAAATCTATACGTATGTAGGCTGCAAGTATGACCCGAACGTAAATCCGTCAGATTGCGATCGCCTTCTTGAATGTCTCGACCCAGTGGAGCGAGAAATTATTCTCCGAACCTTTGCCGCTTCCCTTTGCTTGTCACTGGTTCGTTTGAAGATGTCAAGAGTAAAAGGCTTGTTACTACATGGTGAAGGTCTGAACGGCAAAGATACTTTGCGGATTGTGCTTCTTGTGATTCTTGGGCGGGGGATGACGGGCAAAACTCTTAAGGATTTCCAGATTTACGACACCGGCCGGAAGTTTCCTCTTGCTGGTCTGGAGAATTCACTCTGTAACTGGTCGAGCGAAAATTCTGAAGCAGTGAGACTTGATAAGCTCCAAAGCCTCAAACAGTTCATCACGGGAGACGAGCTAACCATTGAACACAAGGGACGCGGGGAATATCCTTATGAACCTCAAGCTACGTTTTTAGCGAACTGCAACGCGGTGCCATCAATTACCAGTGATGCGGAAGCAATCAGGAGCCGATACTGCATTGTCAGTTTCAAAAAAACTTACGCGGTCAAGGCGGATGCAAGTCGAGGGCAGTTAGAGGCAGACCCTCGCTTCAAACAGGACAGAGATTTCGTCCTCAAGTTCGTTGCCCCTGCCATGCTCAACATGATGTTGGCTCGGATTCCTCTGATATTGACTGAGGGTATCGACTATAGTTCTGGCGAAGCTGCTTTACGGGAAGCTCAAGAAAAATCAAATCACCTGTGGCAATTCATGCGAGACAGGGGGTATGAGGCCGGCAAAGGCGATCGCCTTTACGCGAAAGATGCGTGGGCTGACTTGGTGGACTGGTACATAGAGACGGGGACTCTTGAGGTTGAATATGACCGCGACGGTAAGGAGAAACGAGTTTGGAATGAGCTACCAGGGCGGGATACTCCTGTAAAAGCTATCAACCAACTGTATGCCCGGTTGAGCGAGTTAGCCCCCAACTTGGAGAAGTATCGCCATAATGAACGGGGTTTTGATTGTGATAGGACGAAAGGAGATTTTTACTACATCGGCCTTACAAAACAAAAAACTGAAAAAAGTGGAAAAAGTGCTCCACCATCTCCTCCACTAGACACAGCAAGGAATTCGTCTCCTCCAGTGCTCCACCAAGAAATTACTGGAGGAGCAGTGGAGGAGCACACAATCCTTACGCAGAGCGTTGGAGGAGATGGTGGAGCACTAAACCCTACTATTTTGGAATTCTGCAATTCTTTCTCCAAACTCTCGGATTCCGACAAACAAAAACTGACAGAGTTACTCACAGGCGTCCCTTGCTCCGACCCGCTCAAAGCATTTAGAGTCGGAGACAAAGTGGCTGGCAACAAACCGGAGGCTTCCAGTTACAACTGGCACGGTCGCATCGTTGAGATTCACACAAGCATCAGTTGCAAGGTTGACTGGCAAGAGCGCGAAGGCATGAAGGGCGGACGGGTAATCTCAATGCTCTTCTGCGACCTGCGGAAAATTTAGCCACTGCCTGACAACTAACGGCTCAATCCCTATCCCCCTTAATTGGGGGATTTTCGTGTCTAGATACGTACTAGACACATACTAGACAAATGACGCTAATTTTCTAGAAATACTAGACAAATACTAGACATAATGCTAGTATTTAACTAGACAACCACTAGACAGGCACTAGATATGACAGATAGATGCCAGCTTAACTTGAGATTGGACGGCCGCCGAGACTTGCTCGAAACCATTAAAGATGTCGCAACAGCAGAGGGTTTGAGCGTTAATGCTTGGGTAGTGCGAACCTTAGAGCAAGCAGCCAACCAGGCGATAGCAGCGCCGCCAATCCAACCTCAGACACAAGTGTCCGAAATTTCGGACATTGAGCCAGTGCTAGACAAATTGCTAGACAGGAAGCTAGACACACTGCTAGCGGCTAAATTAGCAAGGATTGAAGAACGCTTGGGAAAATTGAGTGCCTGAGTGAGGGCAACGATGAATCACTCAGGCAGGAATTGAAAGCGGCCAACAAGCAGCTTGCAGAATGGGATGCAGAACTCAATCAGTTACACGAGCGCAACGGCGATTTGGGACTGAAGGTTCAGATGCTGGAGCAAGAACTCAAGGAAGTGCGGCGCGATCGGGAGGAAAGCAAAAACTCGGCTCCGACCGTCGCAGAATTTCCAGAGCCGGCAGACTTGCTCAACCAGTTGAAAGCCAGACGCAAAAAGTCGGGCGCAAACTTGGCAGATATGGAGGTGGTTTTGGAGATACTTGGAACAGATGGGAGCGAAATTTGAGCGGAAAGTAGGATTATCGGTAATACAATTAACCTGAAACCCTTACTCCGCAAAAGACATACAAAATGAGCACGGAGGGATTTGAACCCCCGACCCTCAGGACCGGAACCTGATGCTCTATCCACTGAGCTACGTGCCCTCGACTTTCTGAAGTATAACACGTCTTGCGGAAAATGGCGAGTGCCGATCGCAAATTTCCTAGCCGGCCTCCAAATCGCTTGGCCTACCGGGGTTGAACTCGGCCCCGCGATCGCGTTTATTAGGTAGTTCTCGAAGCCAGGGACTAAAAATTCTACCTAAATTATCAAAATAATACGACAATGGGGTAAAATAACAGCCTTTAATATAGCAAAAATTAGGTTCACATTCGATCGGGGTCGAGCATCTACCACAGCTAAAATAGCCCGCATCAATTCCCCCCAGCTAAGCGGCAGTAAATAAATGGTGCGACAGTTAAGACAGGTTGTGCAAATACGGTTCTAGGCTAAGTTCACCAAACCTCTGAATCTTATGGTTTCTAAAATTTTAGACAAATTACCGCTGCGAACTGTTCTCATAGTTCCATTTATACTGCAAATCCTGGGAGCCGTGGGACTCGTAGGATATCTGTCTTTTAGAAACGGACAAAAAGCAGTTAATAACCTTGCCAGTCAGTTAATGACCGAGGTGAGTTTGCGTGTCGAGCAAAACCTGCAAATTTACCTGACAACTCCCCATCAAATCAATCAAACCAAGCTGGATGCTGTCAAGCTCGGCTTGTTAAAGATGGAAAACTTATCAGCTTGGGAGAAATATCTTTGGCGGCAAGTACAATTATATCCCTATATCAATTTTACCTCGGTTGGCAACAATAAGGGAAATTATAGAGGCGGTCAACAACTTTCTAACGGCTCCCGAATGATTAATGTGATAGACCCCTCTACTGGGTTAAATTTTAATTCTTACAATACGAACGCTCTCGGCGATCGCACTACAGTTACCACCCTTGCCAAAAACTATGATCATCGGCAACATCCTGCGTACCAAAAAGCCGTAAAAGTCGGCAAACCTACTTGGAGTTCGGTTTTTGTTTCATTACTAGAACCGACATTACTTATCAGCGCTATCCAAGCCGTATACAGCGACAAAAATCAGCTAGAAGGAGTCTTATTTACTGCCTTGCGTCTCGACCATCTTGGGAGATTTCTCAATAGTCTCAAAGTTGGAAAATCCGGTCAAACATTTATTATCGATCGCCAGGGTACTTTGTTAGCAACTTCCACAACAGAAAAACCGTTTCGCACTAAAGGTAATGAAAGACAATTGTTTAAAGTGGAAGAAAGCAGCAACCCTTTTACTCAAGCGACAGCTAAATATTTGACTGCAAAGTTTAAAAAATTAGACCAAATTAAAAAATCCGAGTTATTGAGCTTTGAAATAGATGACAAGCGACAATTTTTAAAAGTCTTGCCGTTCCAAGACGGCAAAAGTTTAGACTGGCTGATAGTCGTAGTTGTTCCCGAAGCTGATTTCACCAAAGAAATCGATGCCAATACCCGCACAGCGGTTTTGCTTTGTTTCGCAGCTTTAGGAGTAGCGGTGGGGATCGGCATTCTGACTTCTCAGTGGGTGACAAATCCTATCTTGAGCTTAAATACAGCAGCCAAAAATATTGCTAAAGGTGAATGGGACAAAACAGTAGAAAGCGAACGATCAGACGAATTGGGGGAATTAGCCAAGTCATTTAACAGCATGGCTCAACAACTGCAACAATCTTTTGAAACTTTAGAACAGCGAGTGCAAGAGCGGACGGCAGAATTGCCTATAGCTAAAGACAAAGCGGAAGTAGCGAATCAAGCTAAAAGCACTTTTCTTGCTAATATGAGCCACGAATTGCGATCGCCTCTCTATGCAATTCTCGGCTTTTCCCAACTGATGACTCGCAGCCAAACTCTATCTCCAGAAAATCAAGAAAATATTAGCATAATTAGGAGCAGCGGAGAACACCTCCTTACCCTGATTAATAACGTGCTGGATTTCTCTAAAATTGAATCGGGGCGCACCACCCTCAATCCCCATAAAATCGACCTCTATCACCTGCTCAATGAATTAGAAGATATGTTTCAACTCAAAGCAGATGACAAGCACTTGCAGTTGGTTTTTGACCGCAGTCCCGATGTGCCACAATACATAGAAACTGACGAGTTAAAGTTGCGGCAAATCTTAATTAATCTGCTCAATAACTCTCTTAAGTTTACCCATGAGGGCGGTGTAGCGGTCAGAGTTAGGAAGCAGTCATTAGGCAGAAATCAGCAGGCAGAAGGGGGAAATATTGAGCACTCCGAAGTATCACCAAATACAGAACTTTCCGCCATTAATGGTCTTAAAATATCTCAATTCAGTCAGTCGAACAACCAGATCATTGCCACCCCAAATGACGATTCAGCTTCAACCTCTTCCTTCTTCCTTCATTTTGAAGTGGAGGATACTGGCCCCGGTATTGCTACCAAGGAATTAGACGTTCTTTTTGAACCTTTCGTGCAAACCAAGACAGGCAAAGATTCGCAAGAAAGTACCGGCTTGGGATTGCCAATCAGTCGCAAATTTGTAGAATTAATGGGCGGCGAAATGAGCGTCTGTTCTACTGTTGGTAAGGGAACTAATTTTAAGTTCGACATTCAAGTTATTGCGGTCAAGGCGGCTGATATTGAAAGCCCAAAACCGAGCCGGAATGTTATAGCCCTGGTTCCCAACCAACACACATATCGAATTTTGATAGTAGACGATAAACCGCTCAACCGCCACCTGTTAATTAAAATCCTCTCTCCTCTGGGTTTTGAACTAAAAGAAGCTACTAACGGTCAAGAAGCTATTGAGATTTGGGATAGTTGGGAACCCCATCTCATTTGGATGGACATGAGAATGCCTGTGATGGACGGCTACGAAGCTACGCAATACATTAAAGGTACTATTAAAGGTCAAGCTACTGCGATTATTGCGCTGACAGCGAGCGTTTTGGAGGAAGAACGGGCAGTTATTTTATCGGCGGGTTGCGATGCTTTTATGAGGAAGCCTTTCCGGGAAGCCGATATTTTTGATGCTATGCACAAACATATCGGAGTGCGCTATATTTATGAAGATCCGGCTCAAAGTGATTTATCGGCAATCAAAGAGGGCGATCGCGCTATGAGTGCGGCTGATTTCGTAAAATTGCCTGATTCACTGGTAGCTGATTTAAAGCTAGCGATACTGAATGCAGATATGGATTTAATTGATACCTTGAGCGAGCAAATTAGATTAAAGGATGCAGTAACTGCAGGTGCGATCGCAAATGGTATAGAAAATTTTGAGTACGACAAAGTTTTAAATTTAATCTCTGAAGCAATATCACATGAATAACGACCTTCTTAGCACCGATCGCGGTAATATTTTAGTAGTTGACGATACCCCAGCTAATTTGCGGCTGCTAGCCGGAATTTTGAACAGCAAGGGCTATAAAGTTCGCCCGGTACCTAGCGGTGAGTTAGCGCTTTCGGCGGCAAAAGGTATGCCTCCCGATTTGATTTTGCTGGATATTATGATGCCCGAAATGAATGGGTATGAAGTTTGCGAAAAGATCAAAGCTGATGAACGAACTTGCGAAATCCCGGTAATTTTTATTAGCGCGATTAATGACGTACTTGATAAGGTCAAAGCCTTTGCTGTGGGCGGGGTAGATTATATTACCAAGCCCTTTCAGGTGGAAGAGGTTCTAGTGAGGGTAGAAACCCATTTAGCAATGTGCCAGTTGCGAAAAAAACTCCAACAGAAAAACCATGAACTTACAGTTACTTTAGACCAACTGCAAGCTACTCAGAATCAATTAGTGCAATCGGAAAAAATGGCGGCATTAGGGCAACTGATTGCGGGAATTGCTCACGAAATTAATACGCCGTTGGGGGCGATTCGGTCGTCGATTGGAAATATTACCAGCTTTTTGGATAACAATCTCGAAAGTTTGCCAGTTTTTTTTAAAGAACTGTCAGCAGAACGCCAGCACGATTTCTTGCGTTTGATGTACAGTTCTAGTCAACAAAATTACTCTTTATCAACTCGAGAAAAACGGGTATTGAAAAAAGGAGTGAAGCAGCAACTAGAGTCGGAAGGCATTGACAATGCTGACAGCCTTGCTAGCATTTTATTCAATATCGGATTGCAAGGAAATCTGCAAGAATTCTTGTCGTTGCTCAAAGATCCTGACAGCGAAAATATTATAAAAACAGCCTACGAATTTGCTAGCATTCACAGAAGCGCCCGAACCATCGCTACCGCTACTGAACGCGCTGCAAAAGTCGTCTTTGCCCTGAAAAATTATGCGCGTTATGATGTAAATGGGGAAAAAATACAAGTAAATATTACGGAGGGAATTGAAACTGTATTAACTCTTTATCAAAACCAAATCAAGCAGGGTGTGGAAGTGATCAGAAACTATCAAGATAAATTGCCTGTGGTACTGTGTTATCCAGACGAACTCAATCAAGTTTGGACAAATTTAATTCACAATGCCTTACAAGCGATGGACAATCAAGGAACTTTAATAATTGACGCGGTACAACAAGATACCAGCCTCTTGGTAAAAATTATTGACAGCGGTAAGGGTATTCAACCAGAGATTATTCCGAAAATTTTTGAGCCTTTTTTTACTACCAAACCTGCCGGAGAAGGCAGCGGGTTGGGACTGGATATTGTCAAAAAAATAATTGAAAAACATCAGGGTAAAATTGATGTGGAGTCGAAGCCCGGTAAAACAGCATTTACCGTGTCTTTGCCGATTAATTTAACTGAGTAGGTACAGGGTCGGAGACTGAAGTCTGGGGCGAAAATTTGCAGTCTACCCGCGCAGAATGTAGAATTTGGAAAACGGTGTGCTGCCCATGAGGGTGCACCCTGCCACACTAAAGAAGGAAACTAGCGATGTCTAAATCAGCAATTTTGTGTGTGGACGATGAAGTAGGAGTGTTGGAAAGTCTGGAAATTGAACTGCAACAGGCATTTAACGGTAAATATCTTTGCGAATTTGCTGAAAGTGCTGCCGAGGCCCTGGAAATTATTGAAGAGCTCTGTGAAGCTGAGGTTAATATTTTAGTAATTGTCTCTGATTGGTTGATGCCCGGAATGAAAGGAGATGAGTTGCTGATTAAAATCCATCAAAAATATCCGAAAATTGTGACAGTGATGCTGACAGGACAAGCCGACAAAGAAGCAATCGAACGCACAAAAAATCAAGCTAATCTTCATGCTTTCATAGAAAAACCTTGGCGAAATCAAGAATTAATTGAAGCGATTAAGTCTGGTCTAGCAAATTTATGAAAAAACCAGTCATTATTTGTGTGGATGATGAGCAGACTATACTCGATAGTCTGGAAATAGACCTGCTAAAAGCCTTTGAAGATAAATATTTAATTGAAACGGCCCAAAGTGGCGAAGAAGCTTTAGAGTTGCTGTCAGAACTTTTAGCAGAACAGTATGAAGTTCCTTTGGTTATTTCGGATCATATTATGCCTAGTATGAAAGGAGACGAACTATTAAGGAGCGTTCATGCTATCTCGCCGAACAGTCTCAAGATTATGCTGACGGGGCAGGCAGATTTGGATGCGGTAGCCAATGCTATTAACTATGCTAAATTGTACCGATATATACCTAAACCTTGGCAATGTGATGACTTAAAATTAACTGTCACTGAGGCAATATATAGATATTTTCAAGATAAACAATTAGCGGAAAAACAAAAAGAACTTCAGGAAATGAATCAGGAGTTGGTAAAATTAAACCGCAAGCAGGCGATGCTGATTGCCAAACTCCATGAAAACGAAAGTCGCTTGACGCAATATCTAGAAGCTATGCCATTGGGCGTGTGTGTGCTTGATGCAAACGGGCAATCTTTCTACGCTAACCAGAAAGCGCGGGATGTATTTGGCAAAGGCACTGTGCCGCATATTAATTCCGAGCAAAAAGCAGCACTTTATCAATTCTATAAAGCCGGGACTAATCAAAGATGCCCCGTTGAAGAATTGCCAATTATGCGGGCGCTTAGGGGCGAAAATGTGCGGACTGAGGGTGTAGAAATTCGTACAGCTAATAAGATTATTCCTGTAGAGAGTTGGGCAACTCCAATTTATGATTCTACAGGAGACATTTCCTATGCGATTATTGCTTTTAGTGACATAAGTGAACGCAAGGAAGCTGAAGCGGCGCTAATTCAAGCTGAAGAGAAGTATCGCGGGATATTTGAAAATGCTCTCGAAGGTATTTTTCAGACGACGCCGGACGGACATTTTATCAGTGCGAATCCTGCTCTGGCGGAAATTTACGGCTACGATTCTGCGTCAGAATTGATAGAAAGTATTAATGATATTCAGCAGCAATTGTACGTGGAACCGAACCGCCGTCAAGAGTTTTTGGGGCTGATGAAACAGCACGGTACTCTGTGTGAGTTTGAGTCTCAGGTTTACTGTCGAGATGGCAGCATTATCTGGATTTCTGAGTATGCGCGCACAGTTTATGATGCTAACGGTGAAGTGCTTTACTATCAGGGTTTTGCTAAGGATATTAGTTTGCAAAGACAGGTGGAACTAGAACGAATTAGGTTTACTAATGATTTAGAAAAAGCTTTGGCAGCCGAAGAAAAGTTAAATGAGGCACTGTCAGAAAACGAAAGCCGATTGACTCAATTCCTGGAAGCGATGCCAGTGGGAATATTTGTTGTCGATGGTAAGGGTAAACCTTTTTACATGAATTCTTGGGGCGAAAGGATACTAGCCCAAGGTTTAATTTTTGATGGGGGTACTGAGCAATTTCCTGAAGCTTATCATTTTTACGACGCTGGAACTAATCAATTGTATCCGAGGGATAGCCAACCGATTGTTCGGGCGTTGCGGGGAGAATTTGTGCGTATGGACGATCTAGAAATTCATGGGTCGGATCGGATTGTGCCGATCGAGGTTTGGGCGACTCCAATCTACGACGAACGGAAAAACATAGTTTACGCCATCGCGGCTTTTCAAGACATCACGGAACGTCTAGAGGTAGAAACCGAGCGCCGCCAATTCACAGACGAGTTGCAAAAAGCTTTAGCAGCAGAAGAAAAATTAACAGATGCTTACGGGCGGTTTGTACCGCACCAATTTCTCCACTTTCTGGGATATGAAAGTATTCTGGAAGTCAAATTAGGCGATCAGGTGCAGAAAGAAATGTCGGTGCTGTTTTCAGATATCCGCGATTTCACTTCTCTTTCGGAAAGGATGAATCCCGCAGAAAATTTTCAATTTATTAATGCTTATTTGTCGCGGATGGAACCTGCAATTACTGACAATTTTGGTTTTATTGATAAATACATTGGCGATGCGATTATGGCGCTGTTTGATGGCAGTGCGGACGATGCTGTGAAAGCTGGAATTGCAATGCTAGAAGAGCTTAACGAGTATAATATTAGTCGCAATCGACCCGATCGCCCGCCGCTGCAAATTGGCATAGGAATCAATACGGGTTCTTTGATGTTAGGCACGGTGGGCGGCCAAAGTCGGATGGACAGCACGGTGATTAGCGATGCGGTAAACTTAGCCTCCCGCGTGGAAACTTTGACAAAAGAGTATGGAGTTTCGATGTTAATTACTCACCATACTTTTATACAGTTGAACGATATTTATGATTTTAGGTTGATCGATCGCGTAGCAGTTAAAGGCAAATCGCGAATGGTAACACTTTATGAAGTATTTGCGGCAGATCCGCCAGAGTTACGACAGAAAAAGTTAGAGACAAAGACAATTTTTGAGCAAGCTTTGGTACTCTATAATAGTGACAAGTGTGGCGAAGCTATAAAATTGTTTTCGGCCTGCTTGGAAATCAACCCTAATGATAAGGTAGCTCAAATTTATCTGCAGCGGTGTCTGAAAGGAGCGATCGCTCCTGCATAATATAGCCTTTCGAGCGAAAGATAAGGTACTATCCGGCATAGGCCTCCGTGGCCTCCGTGGCCTCCGTGGCCTCCGTGGGCATACCTCACTTTTTGGAGAACCGCTATACCATTTGAGAGTTGACATTTGAGAATTGGCAAGGACTTATGCCATAAGGGTGGGGATTTTGCCGACAATTGTATTCTTTTTGGAAACTGGAATAATCATGGTTTAGACAGGCAGGGAAACGCAAACTATGGTTTCTTGCTGCGGCAAACTTTCTATTTTAAATTCTCCTCCGTGCAATTCTACAAGGCGTTGAACGATGGCCAGGCCCAATCCCAAACCTGCTTGTTGGTAAAGTTTGCGATCGAACTGCCTGTAAGCTTCTAGCTGTGCAATCTGATCGGTAGTCATGCCGCGGCCTTGGTCTTTGACAGACAGAATAAAAGTCTGATTTTCGACGAAAGTGCTTAATAAAACAGGCGTTCCTTCTAAAGAAAATTTGAAGGCATTGTCCAATAGTTCTTCAACAATTTTTGCGAGTCTGACAGAATCAATAGCTACGGACGAATCTTGCAAGTTTAATTGTAAATCGTCGGTTCTATTCGCGTGTTTTGCTTGCTGCAGCGCTTTTTGACTCAGCAAAGATTTTACACAGCTAAATTCGCTGTTTCGCATCTCCTTGAGCAGTTCGGGATTTGTGGCTGCTATCTCCAGTTCTGCATACAGCAAAAAGTTTTGAATCAGCCGATACAAGCGATGACCGGAAGTGTGAATTTGACCGATCATCTCTAAGATATCAGATTCCTCTAAGACCTGATATTCTGACATAATTAGCTCAGAAAAACCCAGAATTGCATTCAAAGGAGTCCGCAATTCGTGGGGCAGCGACATACTAATATTAGTGCGTAATTCGTCAAGCGTCTTTTGAGATTTTCGGCTAATGGTTTTTTGTTTTTCAAGTCTAATAGCAATGGCTTTTAGCAGTTCTTGCGGCGTACACGGCTTAGTAATGTAATCGTCAGCTCCCAGTTCCATGCCCGTGCGAACGTCAACTTTATCGGCTTTGGCTGTGAGGAAAATAAACGGAATTGTGGCAGTCAAGGGTTCGGATCGCAAAGCTTTGATGACGCCGTGACCGTCTACTTCCGGCATCATCATGTCGCACAAAATTAAATCCGGGATTTTTTCGATCGCCAATTTGATGCCGACTTGGCCATTAATCGCTCCTATTCCTTCAAAATTCTCGGCTTCCAGCAACTCTAAAATATTCTCTCTAATCGCTTCTTCGTCTTCTATTACCAAAATCTTAGCCACGGTGATAGCTCCTTTTAGTTAGTAGTTTTTTGAACAAATTCTGGGTTTAGATACTTGATTAGTTTGTTTGTTAGGGGCTTGATTAATCGTTAAATCGCAGATATATATAGTTAATAATTCAGTGGTTATTGATGGGGAGTGCAAATTAAAGGCAAGGTAATAGTGAAAGTTGTGCCTTTTCCTTCTTGACTTTCGATCGCAAGTTGGCCACCGTGAAGTTCCACAGCTCTCTTCACAATTGCTAAACCGAGACCTGTTCCCGAAATAGTGCCGACATTTGGAGCTCGGTAAAAAGTTTCTAATATCCGCTCTCGATCGGCTTGGGGAATGCCGATGCCCTGGTCTTGAACTTGGAACACAGCTTCTTTGTTTTGACAGTTGAGGTGCAAGGAAACTGTACTGCCGATGGGGGAATATTTGATGGCATTTGAGAGGACATTTCCCAAGATTTGCGGCAGCAGTTTTTCATCCATTTGAGCCTCGCAGTTGTCGCCTTCATATTGAAAGGCGATCGGGTGTTGGTTGCTGTCGTTGAGCTGCTGCTCTTCTACCAGTTGACGGCAAAATTTTTCGAGGTTTAAGGAAACCGGTTGAAACTGCAAGGTATTGGCTTCGATTTTGCCAATTACGAGGATATCTTCTAATAACTCTGTCATGCGTTTAATTGCTAATTGAATCCGCACAAAATGAGTAGATTTTTTATCTTGGGCCCACTGAGAACTGTAATCTTGCAGCAATCCAGCGGAAAATTGGATGGTTGTCAAAGGTGTGCGGAACTCGTGGGAAACCATTGTGACAAATTTAGCTCGCAATTCTGAAAGTTCCTTTTCTCGTGCGAGGGCTTTGAGAATTTCCGCTTCTGCTCGTTTGCGATCGCTAATGTCACGGGCTTCCGCAATCAGCAGCAAAACTTGTCCTGTTTCATTTTTAACAGGTTTCAGTGAGAAATCAACTGTCATGATTTGGCCACTTTTGCCTAACAAGTCGATTTCGCTGCGGAAAAACTCGCCGCGACTTGCTTTGCCGATCGCCGATTGCAATTGTTCGGAAACCTGTGGCGACTGGGCCCAAATCGCCATTTCCCAAATCGGGCGGCCCACAATACCCTCCGATCGCAATCCGGCAAAATCGAGGGCTGTCTCGTTGACTTCCAGCACAATTCCTGCGGGAGTCAGCAGCTTGGTTAGCTGAAACGAAGAGTCAAAAATCGCCCGAAAGCGGCGTTCGCTTTCCCGCAGCATTTGAAATGTTTGAGATCGTTCGATCGCGTAGCGGATCGTCCGCACTAATAATTGAGTAGTAATTTGACCTTTAACAATATAGTCTTGAGCTCCCAAGCGAACGGATTCTAGGGCGATCGCCTCATCGTCCAAGCCTGTCATTACCACCATTGGCACATCAGGAGCCACTTCTCGCAGGCGAGTTAGGGTTTCCAAACCGCGGCTGTCGGGCAAAGAAAGGTCGAGCAAAACTACATCAAAGGGTTGTTTACACAGTTGTGAGATCGCCTCATGCAGGAACTCAACAGACACCAGTTCCCACTGGACGCCCACAGATAGTTCTAACAGTTCTGCAAGCAAATCAGCATCAGCAGGATTGTCTTCTACTAACAGAATCTTAATCCACATAGCTTAGACGTTTTTGACTGTAAAAATTTTACTCTACCAATCTTAGGTTAAACTTTTTTGCTTTCCCATGCCATTTTGCACTTGAAAATTATTATTTGGGAACTGTCACCACCACCAGCCACCAATCCTCAATCCATCTCACCAGCTTAGCCACTTGACTAAAATCGATAGGCTTAGTGATGTAGCACCGGGCTGACAGGGCATAAAACTTGAGCATCTCTTCATCGGCTGCTGAGGTTGTCATAATTACCACCGGAATCATTTTTAACTTGAGTGCTGAATTAATTTATATCAATATTTCTCACCGTTTTTTGAGGGGAACTTAAGTTAAGCCGGATTAAATCGGGACGGAAACGCGAACAGACAAGCCTTCTTTATTCACTACATTTATTGCTAATATAGCCATCCTCAATCATTTGTGTAATTCTTGTAGGGGCAAACCCCCCGTGGTTGCCCCCATGAGGCCGGGGTAGGCACGGGGAGTAGGGGTAGCACTACCCCTACATCTTTTTACGACTCCTGCAAGGATTGCTATACCATATCTTCTAGTCTTATGCAAATAGTTAAAAACTTGCTGGTCGCCAGCTTTTATAAAGTCCATTCAGCCTCGCTGAGCAAATCATCCACCAGCAGAATTTTTATAGGTTAAAAAATTTTAGAGCGTTCATAAGCAAAGCATCTGCTCGTTTAATTTAGAGGAAGTTTGACGACTGCCAGCCAGAATTCCTCAATTAACCTGACTACTTTAGTAAATTCAACGAAGTCTACCGGTTTTGTTATGTAACAGTTGGCGTGGAGGGAGTATGACTTAAAAATATCTTCGGGAGCTGCTGAAGTGCTGAGAATCACTACAGGAATTAATTTTAACTTTGGGTCATTTTTAATTTCTTCTAGCACTTCAATACCGCTTTTTTTCGGCAGATGCAAATCGAGCAAAATCAAATCGGGACGAGGTACCCTGAGATAGGGTTCTTTTCGGCGCAAAAACTTGATTGCTTCGACTCCATCCTCCACAAAATGCAAGTTATTCAATATTTTACCCTGACTGAGGACTTCTATTGCCAAATCGGCATCGCTGGGAGAATCCTCAATCAGCAGAATCTCTATAGGTCTAACAGTGCTTCGATCGCTCATAATAGGCGTATCCTTTAAAGTATAAAAACAAAATTGAATTTTGAGGCTTCAGGTACTAATTATAGGAATAGTGAAGTAAAAAGTCGCTCCTTTTCCCTCTTGAGATTCCACCCAGATTCGACCGCCGTGGCGTTCAACAATGCGCTTGCACATCGCCAAGCCTATACCAGTACCGGAATATTGGCGGCGGGAATGCAGGCGCGCAAAAATGATAAAAATGCGATCGGCATACTGCGGATCGATGCCAATGCCGTTATCGCGGACACTGAACACCCATTCGCTCTCTTGCCTGCGGGCAGCGATATGAATCAACGGGATATCTTGGCGACAAAATTTGATGCTGTTGGCGAGCAAATTTTGGAATAATTGCACCAGTTGAAATTCATCCGCCATCACGGTTGGCATCGCGTCGCAGGTGATTACAGCTTTTGTTTCGGCGATCGCAATTTGCAAATTACACAAACTTTGCTTCACAGCAGCGTTGCAGTCCGCCTCCTCAAACTCCTGACCCCTCGATCCCAGGCGCGAATACGCCAACAAATCGTTAATTAACTGTTGCATTCTGGTAGCGCCATCGACAATATAATTAATATATTTATTTGCGCGATCGTCCAAATTTCCTTGATAGCGCTGGGCCAGCAATTGAGTGTAACTGGTAACGGCTCGGAGCGGTTCTTGCAAATCGTGGGAAGCCACATAAGCAAATTGTTCTAATTCCTCATTGGAACGCTTCAAATCTTCTGTAAGTTGCAGCATTTGCTGCTCTGCTTCTTTGCGGTCTGTAATGTTGTAAACCAAGGCGCAACAAGACAGCAGATTCCCCTGGGAGTCCATGACTGGACTGGTAGACATATCAGTCCAAATATCTTTGCCGTCCTTGCTTTTGAATTTAAATTCGTGTTGTTCACCAATACCTTGCTTGCGCCGCTCGACATTATCAATAGCTTGTGGTTTTTCCTGTTCGTCCATGAAATCAAAAAGCGGCCTCCCGAACATTTCTAATTCGCTATAGCCGAGCATTCGCGCCATTGCGTGGTTCACGTAAGTCGTGAGGGAATTGCTGTCAATTACCCAAATACCTTCTTCTGCTAATTCAACTATTTGTCTGTACTTGAATTCACTTTCCTGCAACGCTCTTTCCGTTAGTTTGCGCTCGGTGATATCTTTCATAAAACAGTGGTGACCGTTAAATATCCCTTGTGCGTCCCAAGCTTTTACCATTGTTACTTGCTTGTAAAAAAACGAGCCATTTTTCCGCACGCCTCTAGTTTCAACTTCTACTTTGCCAGAAATTACCATTTCCTGATAAGCTGAAAGCATCATCTCAACATCGCCCGGATGTACGCTGATCTGCCATTTCATGCCGAGCATTTCTTCTGGTTCGTAACCGCATCTATGAGCGTAAGCTCGGTTAACATTCACGTAGCGTCCCTCAATATCTAGCCGTGAAATGCCTTCCATCGCATTTTGCATGGCTGCGGTGAGGTCGCGCAGCTCTTTTTCAGCTTGTTTGCGATCGCTAATATCCTGACCGATAGCCAAAAAACCAGTGATATTTCCTTCAGTATCGAATAAGACAGTCACGGACAATTGCACCGGAAACCGCGAACCGTCTTTGCGAATGTAAATCCATTCATTTTCGTCAGCTATTCCCCGGCGTGGCAAAGCAAAAAAAACTTCTATTCCCGGCTCTATTTTTACTCCCAATTCTTGAGAAATAATTTCAGCTCTTTTACCTATCTCCACAGGATCGTGAATTATTGCTAGCGTGACTTTCCCCACCACTTCTTCGGGGGAATAGCCTAAAAGTCGCTGTGCTGCGCGATTAAATATTTTAATTGTACCGTCGGGATCTGTAGAAATAATTGTGTAGTGAGCGCTGTTAAGAATTGCATTTTGCAGTTGCGTCAATTCCAACAAAGTTATCGCTATTCTTTGTCGGTAGGCTATTTCTTGTGGCAATGAGTGGTGAGAAATTTCGATTTGAGCAATCCGCTCCGCAACTCGATGTTCCAGAGTTTCATGGAGCAGTCGATTTTCCGCTTCTACCTGCTTGCGTTCTGTAATATCAGTAATAGTACCAACATAACTTTTAACCTCCCCATTTTCTCCGATTATACCGACAGCTTGACTGAAGACCCAACTGATTTTAGCGTGATTGATGCCTTGAAAGCGGTACTCACATTTAAACGGCAATTTCTCCTGCGCCGCGCTATACCATTGAGCAAAAACTCGCTGGCGGTCCTCTGGATGAATGGCTTGCCACCACCCTTTGCCCAAAGCTCTATCGCAGGCTATTCCCGAAATTTGACACCAGCGCTCGTTGACATACAAGCAGTCTCCTAAAGCGTCTGCATAAAATATTCCTACCGGCGAAGCTTCAGTTAAAGTTTGATAGCGAGCTTCTGTTTTTCGGCGTTCAATTATTTCTTTTTGCAGTATTCGAGCGAGCATCTCTAATTGAGTTGGAGTGACGAGAGTTAATGCTTGGGGAACTAAAGGAATTAATGAAAAAGCTGTGTAAGCAGAAATCGCGGCGGTAATAATTTTCAGACTGCCAGAAACCCAATAAACAGGATGCCAAAGCGTCCAAATTTCCATTATATGAGTAGTGCCACAGGAGATAATAAAGGCTGCGAACAGCCAAAAGATGTTGCGAAATGGCAAGTCTTTTCCCTGAGTGATAATATAAATTAGCGATAGCGGTATTGAATAGTAAGCCAGGGCAATTATAGAGTCTGACACTATGTGGAGCGCGACTAGCTCTCGCTGCCAAAGGTAACAGTGGCCGTGAGGAATATAATTTCCGGTGAATAACAGCTTATTTAAAAAGTTCCAAATCATAAATAGAATTGGGAATGTGGAAGGGGTAATGGGAAATTTAACCCAATAACTTATAACTTATCTCAAATTTCTGAAATATACAGTGCTGGACGCCGGAGGGCTACAAACCTCGTTTCTTCGTAGATGCCTCGTTGGCAGAACCGGGTTTCCTCAGAAAGCGTGCGTCTATGACTAATAAAATTTTAGATTTTAAGTTTTAGATTAAATAATTGGGAATGACTGATTATGTATGGATTTGGAGCTTGTCTACAGTTGCATTCTTTTTTAAACTTGTATAATCTTATAAAAAATGGGGCGAGCTCGAAGCCCGCCCCACCAAAAATTATGCTGCTGCTATTAACCCAACAGCGCCTGAGCCTTAGCTACCACATTATCAACGGTGTAGCCAAACTTTTCTAAAGCAACGGGGCCCGGTGCAGAAGCGCCGAATCTGTCAATACTGAGGCTATCGCCTTCAGAACCCAAATAACGTCCCCAGCCGAAGCTAGAACCTGCTTCAACTGCCAACCGCTTAGTAACAGCTTTCGGCAGTACAGATTCGCGGTAAGCGGCATCTTGTAAGTCGAACAATTCCCAGCAAGGCATCGAAACTACCCGCACTTTATTGCCTGCGGCGCGCAATTTTTCAGCGGCATCAACGCAGAGGTAGGTTTCGCCGCCGGTGCCGATTAAAATGATGTCGGGAGTGCCGCCGTCGTCGGACAAAATGTAAGCGCCTTTGGCCGTTCCTTCGATCGAACTTCCAGCCAAGTTAGGCAAGTTTTGGCGCGACAAAGCCATTAAAGTTGGGCGGGTGCGGCTTTCAACTGCCACTTTGTAAGCGCCGGATGTTTCATTACCATCCGCAGGGCGCATTACCAACAAATCGGGAATTACTCGCAGAGAAGCGATGGTTTCCACGGGTTGGTGAGTGGGGCCGTCTTCGCCCAATGCTACGGAGTCGTGAGTCATTACATAGATAACTCCAGCTTCCGAGAGTGCAGAGAGGCGAATTGCTCCCCGCATATAGTCAGCAAATACCAAGAAAGTAGCGCAGTAAGGAATTAAACCGCCATGCAACAGCATACCGTTGGCGATCGCACCCATGCCGTGTTCCCGCACACCAAACCGCAGGTTACGTCCTTCGTACTGGCCTTTTTGGAAGTCTTTTTCACCCTTGAGCAAAGTCATGTTAGAAGATGCCAAGTCAGCGGAACCGCCGATCAATTCAGGTAGCACACCTGCCAAAGCATTCAAACATTTTCCAGAATGATTCCGAGTCGAATCTGCTTTATCTTCTGCCTTGTATGTCGGCAAAACTTTATCCCAACCTTCAGGAAGTTTGCCGGCAACTGTGCGATCGTATTCTGCAGCTTCTGCAGGATATGCTGCTTTATAAGCATCAAAAGCTTTGTGCCATTCTTGCTCAGATTGAGCGCCTCGTTCGACTGCTTTGCGGAAGTGTGACAAAGCATCATCAGGAATCTCAAACGGTGCGTGTTCCCACTTCAAGAAATCGCGAGTTGCTTGCACTTCATCGGTACCCAAAGCAGCACCGTGAGCGCTGTAGGAATTGCGCTTGTTTGGAGAACCGTAACCAATGATGGTACGGACTTTAATCATGGACGGTTTGTCCGTGACTTTTTTGGCTTCTTCAATAGCTTTGTGAACTGCTTCTAGGTTAGTATCTTCGTCTAGAGCGGTATTGTCTACTGTAATAACGTGCCAATTGTAAGCTTCAAAACGCTTGCCGACATCTTCAGTAAAGGCCAAGCTTGTGTCGCCTTCAATAGAAATGTGATTGTCATCGTACAAGGCAATTAATTTGCCGAGTCCGAGGTGTCCGGCCAAAGAACAAGCTTCGCCAGAAACGCCTTCCATGTGGCAGCCGTCACCCATGATGACATAGGTGTAGTGGTCAACAATGGTGTGGTCGGGCTTGTTAAACTTAGCAGCGAGGTGAGCTTCTGCCATTGCCAAACCGACGGCATTAGCAATTCCTTGTCCGAGGGGGCCTGTGGTAACTTCTACGCCTTCGGTGACAAAGTTTTCGGGGTGTCCGGGGGTTTTGGATTCCCACTGACGAAATTGCTTGATGTCGTCGAGGGTGACGCTATCGTAGCCGGTCAAGTACATGAGGGCGTACTGTAGCATACAGCCGTGGCCGGCGGAGAGGACGAAGCGATCGCGATTAAACCACTTGGGGTTTTTGGGGTTGAACCGCATGAACCGATCCCACAGCACGAAGGCCATAGGGGCAGCGCCCATCGGCAGTCCCGGGTGTCCTGATTTTGCTTTTTCTACCGCATCGATGGCCAAAAAGCGGATAGAGTTGATGCAGAGTTCTTCGAGTGATTGGGTTGCAACAGCCATAATTCTGGTTTTTATATGTTAAGAGAGAGTGTGTGTGGTCGATTCTGACAGAGGTGCGATGAGCCGAGTTCGATCGCTCGCGTTTCTGCTGTTCAGTTTCTATGGAACTGCCGTGAGGCTGCACTACATATCATCTCACCTGTTGCGATCGACAGACAACTTAATTTTTTAATGTTTCGGTCGCTTTGTGCAGTCGATCGCAATTGTTGTCTGCTGACTGTTGACTGTTGACTGTTGGGGAGAGGGAGTAGGAGGGATGGAGAGGATAGAAGACTTCCGTCAGGATTAAAACCTTACTGACCTTCAGCATCTGTCGATCGCCAGTGTGTCTGGATTATCTGACAAATTGGTCTATGTTGACCAGTTATGATAGAGTTTGGTGTTTCTGACATTTTGCAGCTCGATCGCGAACAGGCAAGATGCCTGTTCCACAAAGAGTGAATTTTCTTGTGGGGGGTTGCTTTGAGCAACGCTCGATCGCACGATCGCCAGAATAGTGCAAGATGTCAGATATTTGTAATTTTAATCAGGCAATAACTAATGACTCTCAGTGAAGCCGAAGTCCGCAGTCAAAAAGTAGACGAACTGCGATCGCAAGGCATAGAACCGTATCCCAGTGAATCCTACGCGCGATCGCACACAGCCAAGCAAGTTCGCGAAATATTTAGTCAGCCGGGAAAAGAACTCGAAAACGGACAAAGTGACCCCGAAGAAATTACCCTGCGATTAGCCGGCCGCATCACTTCCAAGCGAGACAGCGGCAAAATTGGTTTCATCGATTTAAAAGACGCCACAGACAAGATTCAACTCAAAATCGAGAAAGCAATCGTCACCGGCGAAGTCGGTTTGAGCTTTGAACAAATTAAAAAATTGCTCGATGTCGGCGATTTTGTCGGCGTCGAAGGTATCGGCTGCCGCACCCCCAGGGGAGAACTTTCTATTTTAGTGAGGGAATTAAAGCTTTTATCAAAAGCTACCATTCAATTTCCCGATTCTTATTACGGAATTAACGACCCCGAAGTTTGCCGCCGTCACCGCGAAATGGATTTGGCAAGCAACCAAGATGCGCTCAACCGTTTTATGCTGCGAAGCCGCATCGTTCAAAGCATCCGTTCCTATCTCTGGCAAGCCAATTTTTACGAAATAGAAACCCCGACACTGCAAGCTATTTATGGTGGTGCTGCTGCTAAGCCATTCATCACTCACCACAATGCTTTAGAGGTAGATTTGTACTTGCGAGTGGCTCCAGAATTATTCTTGAAAAGAGCAATTTGCGGCGGTTTCGAGCGAGTATTTGAACTAGGGAAAGCATTTAGAAATGAGGGCATTGACAGCACCCACAATCCTGAGTTTACCTCTTTAGAAGTTTACCAAGCTTATGCTGATGTTTTCGACATTTTAGGAGTTGTCGAAGATGTGATTTGTTTCGCAGCGGCGGCGGTATTTGGGGATGTCAAAGAAATTGAAAATCAGGGGGAAACGATTAGTTTAGAACGCAAGTTCGACTACAGCGAAAAATATCCTGGTTTCAGCGGCAAACACTGGCAAGTGAAAACGATGGTAGAAGCTGTCAGAGACGAGTTTGGGCTGGATTTTGACAGTTTGGACTTGGAAAGTGCGAGATCCTCTGCAACCAAACTAGAATTGCACCTGTCTAAGTTAGAACAACAGAGTTTAGGCTACGTGCTCTATGCAGTTTTTGACAAATTAGTTGTTCCCAAACTAATTCAACCTACATTCATCATCGACTATCCTGTCGAAGTCAGTCCCTTAGCAAAAGGACATCGCAGCAAGCCCGGATTTGTAGAACGTTTCGAGCTATTTATCAACGGTACAGAATACTCGAACGGCTTCTCAGAATTAAACGATCCGAAAGAGCAAAGAAAGCGGTTTGAGGAACAGTTGGCGCAGAAAAATGCGGGCGATGACGAAGCGCATCCAATGGATGAAGACTTTATTCAAGCGCTATCTTTGGGAATGCCTAATTGTGCGGGAATGGGCATCGGTGTAGACAGATTAGTCATGCTTTTAACTAATACTCAAAGCATCCGCGATGCGGTGATGTTTCCGACAATGCGGCCTGTTAAAGATTGATTCGTAAAATTTTGTAGATACTGTCTTGACCTGTCAAGGGGTAGCAGTCAAATAATTGGGGTCGAAAGGCTTTTGGGATTTTAAAATCCCAAAAGCCAAATGCACCAGTTTCCTCATCAGCGCACCAATCACCTGCATTTTGACCTTTCCACGACCCAATAATCTCTCACTCATGGCTTTCAGCAAGGGGTTGTAACGCATTGCCACTACAGCCGGCAAATACAACGCTTTTCGCAGTCGGACATTGCCGGTGCATGACAAACGAGTTTTGCCTTTAACAGAAGTCCCAGAACTACGTTCACAGGGCGTCAAGCCTGCATAAGCGGCTAGTTGACGGGCATTGTTGTAATCGGAAACATCACGAATTTCAGCTAACAATACCGAGGCCGTCTGTTCACCAATTCCTGGAATTGAGGTCAAGAGGTCACGCTGTTGTTTTAAATGTGGATGTTGGTCAAAATGGTCGCTAATCAGTTTTTTGATTAGTTTTTGTTGCTCTTTTAGGTACTCCAAATGTGCAAGGGTAAGCCCAGCAACAGTTGGCGTAGCTGTCTCCAAACGGTTTTGTTCGCTCGTCATCATTTCTGTGACAGATTCGAGCCGTCGCAACAAAGCTTGTAATTCCTTGACTTCGGGCGCGGTTGGTGTCCACAGCTCCGGTTTCATCGCCGCACAAAAACGAGCAATCAGTGCCGCATCTACGGAGTCTGTTTTAGTTCGTAGAAGTTCGCTTTTGGCAAACCCTTTAATCCGAGCTGGATTGACAATACTAACCTGAAAGCCATTCCCATAGAGGAATTCGGCTAAAGCCTCCCCGTAGATGCTAGTAGCTTCCATACAAGCATGGAGCTCGACTACACTTTGTTGTTTGAGCCAGTTATGCAAACTCTCAAACCCTTGAATATTGTTAGTAAACTTTTTGGGTTTAGTCGCACGACCTTCTCTCAGTAATGAGACATGAAAGTCTCTTTTACTGATGTCTATGCCTAAGACTGTTGATGTCATTGTTTGCTCCCGATGTACTCCGATTTATAAAAGAACCGACAGGCAATAGAAGACTAACCTTGTCAATGCAGGCTTTCCCGATCAGAAGATCGAGAGCCTAAGATACTGTCCAGTGTTATGTGCGCCTGTCATCAGTAATGGGAGCTTATCTACGCAACAGACTTGTTTAGTCTAAGGGGCGGGCCAACTTCACCGATTTCTGATGTCCTTGAAGAACACTTTCTGCTGAAACTTGCACCAAGCGTCAGAAACTTTTCTTGTTTCTTTAGATTTACCAAGAAGAAGGTACGATCGCCCACTTGTCGGCTCGATAGCCCACTTGTCGGCTCGATCGCCTGATTATCGGTACGATCGAATCAATGACGTGGCAATCGCCTGACTCACTCTTTTAAGATACAAGGGGCGGGTTTTACCAACAATATCTAATTCCAACAAACAGTCTTTATAAACCCGCCCCACCACAGATAACCTACATCAACCTTGACTTGATCAAATACGAAAAATGTGCATTGCGATTTACCGTTGGGTGGGGGCGGGTTTATTTGTATCGTCAATTATTGGCTAATATTGTTGGTGAAACCCGCCCCTACAATTATGGGATTTACTGTTGGGCGGGGGCGGGTTTATAGAGATTGTCAATTATTGGCTAATATTGTTGGTGAACCCGCCCCTACAATTCTACGGACAATGTGCATTTTGATGGCTGGTAGGGTGGGGGCGGGTTTATTTAAATCGTGAATTATTGGCAGGTATTGTTGGTGAACCCGCCCCTACAAGCATCAGTTTCAAGAATTTAAGATCACCGCATAAACGAACCGACAACACCGTTCATATCCTCAGCCAAAGGATTTCCCAAAGCCTTAAATTTCCACTCGCCACCTTCTCGATAAACTTCTCCCATCAACATATTTAATTTTCCTTCATAAGAAGGGTCATTTGACAAGCGATAGCGAGCGATTTCTTTCCCAGTCGCATCTACAGCCCTCACAAAAGCATTTTCTACCAGGCCGAAATGCTGTTTTCTCTCTTTTCCATCGTAAATATTTACGCCCAAAATTATTTTGTGATATTCTGCTGGCAAAGAACTCAGTTTCACCACTATTTGTTCGTCGTCTCCCTCTCCCTCCCCCGTGAGATTGTCGCCTGAGTGAACAACTGTTTTGTCCTTTGACTCCAAATGAGAGTAATAAATCACATCCTCTTTGTAGTTCTTTATTTTGCCATTTTCTCCCAGCAGCATAGCGTAGGAATCTAAGTCAAAATTGGCACCGCTGCTTCGACCGAAAAGACCTTTTTTAGCTTGTGCTACATCCCAGCCCAAAGCCATTGTCAGTTTGGATAAGTCGTATTCGCTTTTACTGAGAACGATCGATTGTCCTTTTGTCAAATTGATAGCCATAGTTTTGTGATTTTGTATGGTTTATAGTGGAGATGTTTTAGAAAGATTAAATCTTTCGCCCTTCTTTAATTGAATTCCCATGTGGTTTATTACCTCATGAGTCTGATGGCTTAAAATCGAGGGAAACATTCCTGCTTCCGAATTTCCCCTCGATTTATTTAGCTAGGAGCGATCGACCTTTTATCCGGCATACTTATCTACAAAGCTTTGCAAGCCGGAATTGTAGCCTTGTCCGACGGCTTGGAACCTCCACTCGCCGTCTTTCTTGTAAAGTCTGCCAAATTCGATCGCAGTTTCCCGAGAAAAATCCTCATCCAAATCGTACTTCATGACTTCGGTGTTAGTAGTGGTATCGTAAATCCTGATAAAAGCATTCCGCACTTGACCGAAGTTTTGCCTTCTCGATTCTGCTTGGTCGATTGTTACCACAAACACAATTTCTTGCACCGCCGGATCGACTTTGGTTAAATCGACTGTAACGGTTTCATCATCACCAAATCCTTCTCCGGTTCTGCTATCTCCCAGATGTATTACAGAACCGTCCGGCGACTCCTTGTTGTTGTAGAAAACAAAGTATTTTTCGCCGGGAATTTTGCCAGTAGCCCCCAACATAAACACGGAAGCATCTAAGTCAAATGCTGCGCCTGTGTCTGTAGCATTGGTATCCCATCCCAAACCAATCCCGGCATTTTTCAACCCGGGTGCTTCTTTAGATAGATTGATTCTCCCGCCTTTTTCCAAATTGATAGACATTCGCCCTCCTATTCACAACATCACTGGCGTTACTACTAGCAATTATATCAAGTGTTATAGTAAGTTGACAATTTGCTTTTGGTACTCATCTATCGATTTTAGATTTTAGATTTTGGATTTTAGATTGGATAATTGAAGAAAGCGACCCTGCGGGTGAATTGGGGGCGTGTACGCTGGATGCTTTTGGTTAAAGTAGCTTGACAAATTGCTGCTGGTACTCATCTTCAGTCATCAGTTCGTGGGTATTTTCCACTCTGTCTAAAAACACGATTCCATCTAAATGGTCGTGTTCGTGTTGAAAAATTCGGGCCACAAAGTCTGTCAATTCTTGTCGGTGGAGTTTGCCGTCTCTACTGGTGTATTCTATCTCGATCGCCCTACTTCTCGGCACTAATCCCCGAATCCCCGGAATGCTCAAACAGCCTTCCCAGTCTTTGACTGTCTCTGTTGATGCAGCCACAATCCGGGGATTAATCATCGCTGTGGGTTCCATGTGGGGTGCTTGGGGATAGCGCAGGTTGGGGCGGGATGCGACGATGAACAGACGATCGGACTGAGCCGCTTGAGGGGCGGCAATCCCCACTCCGTTTGCCTGCTGTACTGTAAATATTAAGCTGTCAATCAACTGTTGAATGCGATCGTCCTTAATATTCTCGACAACTTGCGATCGGCGGCGCAGCACAGGATTTCCTAATTGTGAGATTTGTAAGAGTTCTACCATATTAATTAGTCATTGGTAATTGGTAACAACCGTCAACTGTCAACTGTCAACTGTCAACCGTCAACCGTCAACCGTCAACTGCCAACTGTCAACCATCAACAGATTATCCAACTTTTTGAACCGGCAAACTCCCCGGTTTAACAGTCAAATTAACTATTTGCCCGTTACGGTTGATTTCCATTTGCAATAGCCCGCCAACCTTAGCATTTTGCACGAACTCCTGAACAGCTTCCGACTGAATAATCGGCTGATTATTAATTTTTTGAATCACATCTCCAGCCCGCAAACCGGCTGCTGCTGCGGGAGAATTAGGAACTACACTAACAATAGCCACACCCCGATCGACTGCAACTCGCAGGCTGCTGTTAGCGTTGCTGTTAATTTGCTCCTTAACATCGGGAGTCAGCGTCGCCATTTCAATGCCTAAATAAGCGTGTTCGACTTTCCCCGTCGTAATCAGTTCCTTCGCCACCTGTTGCGCCGCCTGAATGGGAATAGCAAACCCCAATCCTTGAGCACCTTGAATAATCGCCGTATTCATGCCAATAACTTGGCCCGAAGCATTCAGCAGCGGGCCGCCGGAATTCCCCGGATTAATTGCAGCGTCTGTTTGAATAAAACCGATCCGCTTGTCGGGTACGCCCACATCAGTGCTCGATCGCCCCGTAGCGCTAATAATCCCCGCAGTTACGGAATTGTCCAAACCCAAAGGATTGCCAATGGCGATCGCCCATTCCCCAGACAACAGCTTATCCGAATTGCCGATCGTCACCACAGGCACATTATTCGCCTCAATCTTCACCACAGCCACATCCGTCACCTTATCCGCCCCCAACACCCGCCCCTGAAAGCTGCGGCCGTCCTTGAGAGTTACATTTACCGTATCGGCTCCCTCTACAACGTGAGCGTTAGTGAGAATCAAGCCGTCTGCACCGATGACAAAACCCGAACCAGTGCCCCGTTCGATCCCGCCCCGGCCGCCCGAATTCGGTTCTCTGCCAAAAAAATCTTCCGGCGACAGCCCTCTATTTCCCGGTTTCACCAGGCGCGAAGCATCGATCCGAACCACTGCCGGGCCAACTTTTGCCACCGCAGCCACAATAAAATTCACATTAGTCCCGTCGCCCGACAAGGAAACCGGCGGCAAGACTTTCCTAGCTTGATCCTTTGTATTAGGAGGCAGTTGCAATTTCGGTTCCAGCGCCCTTTGTCGCGAATCGCCAGAATTTGCACGAAATTGAGAAACCGTCAGACGATCGCCCAACATGGCGGCCCCGGCTCCCGTTACCAGCAGCAATATGTAAATTGCCGGTTGCTTCCAAAATTTGCCAGTAGAACTCTTCATTGCCATGTTTTAAGGCTTTCCTGCCAAATCTAAATATTTGCTGATCCGCTCCCCGATACCTGGCGCAGGACTGCAGAGCCGCCAAATTTTTGGGCGATGGCGTCGGGCCCTCGCCCGTGCTACGGCAGACTCCCTTAAACTTTAGCATCTGAGGACTAAACTCTCTAGACTGTAGAATTAATATCTTGAATGCCGATCGGCAGAGGTGAGCAGTGGACATTCCCCTCGAAAGTCTGTGGAATCAGATACTTGAACGTCTCCAGGTACAACTGAGCAGACCTAGCTTTGAGACGTGGATCAAAACTGCCAGGGCCGAACAACTCGAAAATAACTGTTTGATAGTCAGCGCCCCCAACCCCTTTGCTCGCAATTGGTTACAAAAATATTACAGAGAAATCCTTGCCGATGCAGTCGCAGAAATTCTCGGCTATCCCGTAGACATTTACTTGACAATTGCCGGGGGAAACGAAACAGGCGGCAGCAGCGACTCGGCCATAATTTGGCCCTCCCCCATCGCCGATGTCCCGGAAAGCCACTCGCTTCACCCCCCCAAACCCGCCAATTTAAACCCCAAATACCTCTTTTCCCGCTTTGTCGTCGGTTCCAACAACCGCATGGCTCACGCCGCTTCCCTCGCGGTAGCCGAGTCTCCGGGCCGAGAATTCAATCCCCTATTTTTGTGCGGTGGCGTCGGTTTGGGCAAAACTCATTTGATGCAGGCGATCGGTCATTATCGCTTGGAAATTGACCCCAACGCCAAGATTTTTTACGTTTCTACTGAGAAATTTACTAACGATTTAATCGCCGCCATTCGCAAAGACAGTATGCAAACTTTCCGCGACCATTATCGGGCCGCAGATGTTTTATTAATAGATGACATCCAATTTATTGAAGGCAAAGAATACACTCAAGAAGAATTTTTTCACACTTTTAATACCTTGCACGAATCGGGAAACCAAGTAGTTTTAGCTTCCGATCGTCCGCCACAGCAAATCCCCCGCCTGCAAGAGCGTTTGTGTTCCAGATTTTCGATGGGATTAATTGCCGACATTCAATTGCCCGACTTGGAAACTCGGATGGCAATTTTGCAGAAAAAAGCCGAGTATGAAAATATGCGGTTGCCGCGAGATGTGATTGAATACATTGCTTCTAGTTACACTTCCAACGTTCGGGAATTGGAAGGTGCTTTGATTCGGGCGGTAGCATATCTTTCAATTACTGGTTTGCCGATGACTGTGGAAAATATCGCCCCGGTTTTGAATCCGCAAACAGAAAGCGTAGAAGCAACGCCAGATGCAGTAATTGCAGTTGTGGCTGAGGAGTTTGATGTTTCTGTTGAAGATTTGAAAGGAATTTCCCGCAGGCGAGAAATTAGTCTCGCCCGTCAAATAGGGATGTATTTAATTCGGCAGCATACTGGTTTGAGTTTGCCGAAAGTTGGCGAAGTATTCGGTGGCAAAGATCACACGACTGTGCTTTACAGTTGCGAAAAAATTGCTCAGTTGCGGAACACTGACCCGAATTTGGCTCAAACTTTGCGTCAGTTGAGCGATCGAATTAATGTTGTCAGCCGCAAAACTTGAGAACAAGTCAGTTGTCCGTTGTCAGTTGTCAGTTGTCCGTTGTCAGTTGTCAGTTGTCATCACTCCACGCAGTCAACAGTCAACAGTCAACAGTCAACAGTCAACAGTCAACAGTCAACAGTTAACAGTCAACAGTCAACAGTCAACAGTCAACAATTCCCAATGCCCCATAATAGACAATCTTGCCTGTGGAAAAACCTGTGGAAAAGTGGCCTTCTGTTTGTGGAAAACTTTACTAGATCGCCCGAAACAGCTTTTGCACAAAAATGGGCGGGCGACCGCACCAGCTTTTCCACAAGTTTTCCACAGGTATTTATTACCTATAAGTGACGCCCAGCAAGCAGTTAGCTTTGTTTTCCACAGTTTCCACAGGGCGATCTATACAAAAATAATTCAATAAATTAAAAAAAACTGGTGATCCCTACACACCCTACACAAATAGTTCGCGACGCGCGCTGACTTCAGAAACCCGGTTTCTACGAAGCTTTCTCGTTTTTACAGGCAAAATTTTGCCTAGAAACCCGGTTTCTAGCCCCATGCTTAAGCCCTACACACAGAAAAACCGACCCGCCGGCTTTCTGTGATACGATTTGTTTCTGTTTCAAATCCGGTTAATTAACCTTCCTACCATGAAATTGGTTTGCACCCAAAGTGACCTCAACGCCAACCTCTCGTTGGTGAGTCGGGCCGTTCCCTCCCGCCCGACACATCCGGTACTCGCCAACGTGCTCTTAGTAGCGGATGAGGAAAATCAGCGGGTTAGCTTGACAGCTTTCGATCTCAGTTTAGGCATTCGTACCAGCTTCGCAGCAGAAGTAACAGGCGGCGGCAGTTTTACCATACCCGCTAAATTACTCAACGATATTGTTTCGAGACTCCCAGATGGAGAGATTACTTTAGAAGACGAAGCGGGGGAAACCGTAGCATATCTCACTTGCAGTTCTGGCAGCTACCAAGTTAGAGGCATGGGCCCGGAAGAATTCCCTGAATTGCCTGCAATAGAAGGCGGAACAATCCTCAAATTGCCACCGGAAGCCTTGATAGAAGGACTCAAAGGAACTTTATTTGCTACTAGCCCCGACGAGGCAAAACAGGTACTTGCAGGCGTGCATTTAAAGGTATTGCAAGATTGTCTGGAATTTGCAGCTACAGACGGCCACAGATTGGCAGTAGTTCAAACTGCCAATGAAAAAGCTGAAGGCGAAGAAACCGCAGAAGAATTTGAAGTGACTGTCCCCGCTAAAGCATTGCGCGAAGTAGAAAGAATGCTGGTGATGCGGCAGTGGACTGAACCTGTCACCCTGCATTTTGAACACGGTCAAGTAGTGTTTGAATGGGCAGACCAGCGGCTGACAACCCGCACCTTGGAAGGGCAATATCCCGCATACCGGCAGTTGATTCCGCCCTCCTTTGAGCGACAAATTACCTTAGAAAGGCGATCGTTCTTAGCAGCAGTAGAAAGAATAGCCGTTTTTGCAGACCAAAAAAACAATATTCTCAAATGCAGCATCGACGAGGAGAATCAGGAAATTACTTTGTCTGTAGATGCTAAAGATGTCGGCTGTGGCAAAGAGTCAATGCCCGCACAGATTTCGGGAGACAGCATAGATATTGCTTTCAACGTGAAATACTTAATTGACATTTTGAAAACTGCTCAATCCCCAGAAATTCAACTGCAATTAAACGGTGCTTTAGCCCCAGTGATTTTCCAGCCTTTAGGCGGAGTTAATGCTACCTTCTTGGTAATGCCCGTGCAGCTAAGAGCTTAAAAAGAGTCAGTAGTCATTACTCAATAATCATTAGTCAACAATCACCGCTGCTGCAACCGGAATTGATCTAATTCATCTGCGTTAATCGGTGTTAATCTGCCCTCATCTGCGGTCAAAAAAAGATAATTTATTAACCGCAGATGACAATGGATTGACGCTGATTCACGCAGACAAAGAGAAGAGAGATAGGAATAATTCCGATGCTAATAGATTTGATATGAGTTATTGCTTCAAGTCAATGGCAACAAAATTTCAAATTCAGTACCTGTACCGGGGGTTGAATGCAAATTCAACTTGCCTTTATGCTTTTCCGTAACAATTTGATGGGTAATTGCCAACCCCAAACCGGTACCTTTTCCCGCCGGTTTAGTGGTGAAAAAGGTCTCAAAAATCCGCCGCTGAATTTCGGGCGGAATTCCCGGCCCGTTATCGGCAATTCGGATGGCTATCCAAGCGTTATTTTGATTTGTTTCCGCTGCTTCTGGGCAGAAGTCGCCGTTTTGACTGGCGGATGATAGCTGTTTGGCATTTTGTCGTAGCTTGCGGGGCGGGACGCCATCGCCCCTAACATAATTTTGAATTAATTCCGAATTCACGCAGTCTCCGTCACAACTGTCTATTACCTCAGTTTCAATCGTAATCGCAGGCATAAAACCTTGTTCTGCTTTTACCTCTTCCAAAGCGTCGATCGCATTGCTGATGATATTCATAAATACCTGGCTCAACTGACCAGAGTAACACTTGACTAAAGGCAAATCCCCATAGTTTTTAACTACTTTAAACCCGTACTTCAGACGGTTTTTCATAATTAGCAGCGTACTGTCAATACATTCGTGGATGTTAGCTTGCTTCAAGTGGGCTTCGTCCATGTGAGAAAAGGTGTGCAGGCTGGTGACGAGTTCGGTCAGCCTCTGCGATGAAACTTTCATACTTTTGAGAATTTCCACCCAATCTTCTTGCAAAAAATCAAATTCTATGTGTTTTTTGAGTTGATCAATTTTTTCGCTGTCACCCACAATCTCTTCGTAAGCAGACAGCAACTCCATGATGTCTTTCGAGTAGTTGGACAAAAAGCCGATATTTCCGCTGATGCAGGTGACGGGATTTCTAATTTCGTGGGCGACTCCAGCTACCATCTGTCCCAAACTGGCTAGTTTTTCGGTTTGAATTAGTTGAGATTGAGTTTGCTGCCTCAGCAATTTTGTTGCTAGTTCATGAATGTTGGATTGGGCTACTAACACTTCGTGCACGTCTAGCAAACTATAAGTTTGAGGCGACACTTGAACCACAATCGGTTCGTAAAGCAGTTCTTTCGATCGCAACAGCGACTTCCTGGCTGCATCCACGATTAAAGTATTGCTGGGAAAAATTAAAGTCTCTGTTTGGGCAAAGCGGTACAAAGCCCTCACAGGTCGCTTTAAAAATAATTCTCGCCCAAAAGGACGGCTAATAAATTCTAAAAATCTCCGCCGGGAAATCATACCGGCAAATTCACCTTGATGGGTCACAATGACTCCCGGTAACAGCGGATTAGCTTCTAACATCTGAGAAATTCGCATTCCCCAATCCGTAGCTTCTACCTGAAAATCGTAAAGCGACAATTGTTGGAGAGTAGAGTCTAAACAAAGTTCTCCTAGGTCAGCCTCGGAGATGGGTTGGACGGGTCTTTCTACGCAGGAGGTATTCAACATAAATTCATCAGCACGCTTTTTGGGGTTCTATTTGCCAGCAGACATTCAGCTACCAAAGGTCAGCAGGTGAGTTGCTGAGTGCTTTGACCGGCATCCCCCTGGCAAACTGCTTTTTAAATTACACAAAAAACTGACTGTAGCAAGGAAAATTTTACCACTTAAAGTATTAGGCAAGATTGAGGATTACCGAGATAAATGCGCCCTGGTAATTATACCTGACTTTATTTTATACTGACTTGAGCGGTATTAACGCTTGTTTCCACTATTTAACTATTTATTAATCTTAAGTTATCGTCTTAACCTTATGTTAATAAATTATGAGGCTGAGAAATATAATTGATTGATAATAGAAGAAAATCGGAATTGCCCGATCGCCCCTGCGATACAACGCCATGAAACAAGTTAAAAGCACAAAGCCTGGGCGATCACATCCCTGAGTTTTAGCTCGCTAAGGGCGATGGCGTCGGGCCCTCGCCCGTGCTATGGCATTTGAGGCGATTTCATCCCATCTCCCCGATCGGGTACTCGCAACCCCCCGTAACGGCCAGCCAGCTACACACCTGCCAGTGCCTCCCCTATAGGTTTGTAGTGAGGACTTTAGTCCTCGCTACAAACTAATTTGATAGCGATCGTTATATAAAACAGTTAGCCTCGCCCGCCATCTGCAAAATCTGCCTTGGCATTTGTTCTAAAATCAATTATTTTTACCCGAAATATCTATCAAATCGGCGACGGTTCGCAGAGTCAATTATTGATAGCCTGTACGCGAAGCGGAGCCGAATAAAAAATCAGTCAAACCCCACAGTTTTAACCAGTCCAAATCATTCAAGGTATCAGCATTGATTAAATTAGAATTTATACAAATCCCCGAAAAAAACACAAAAAAAAATTAACTCTATCTTAACTTAGTGCTATGCTTTGGTATGATCTACAAGGAGTTCTACCAAAGACGTATAGCTAAATAGCAATCTACCAGTAGGTGATCGATGCAACCCGCCCTGACAAATCAGTTAAATAATGCTTTCACCCTGTTTCTCAGCTTGTTAGTAGAGGCAATACCTTTTCTGCTGCTCGGAGTTTTATTTTCAGGTTTGCTGCTGGGGTTTGTAGACGAACGCAAACTCGTATCGCGCATCCCGCGAAACCCGCTGCTGGCGGCTTTGATGGGCAGTTCGATCGGCTTTTTGTTTCCCGTGTGCGAGTGCGGTAACGTGCCCGTAGCCCGCAGGTTACTGATGCAGGGAGTACCCGCACCAGCCGCGATCGGCTTTTTGCTCGCGGCCCCCACCATCAACCCCGTGGTAATTTGGGCTACTTGGACGGCATTTCGCGATCAGCCAGAAATTGTAGTTTTGCGGGTGGTATTTTCTCTGTCTATAGCCACAATTATCGGCTGGGTGTTCAGCGCCCAAAAAGACTTGCGGCCTCTGCTGCAACCCTCTGTAGCCCGCGCAATCCCCTTGCCAAAACCAGAGTTTTCCGAAAAAGAACTCGTCCAAGCTAACACTCCGCTGCTGTTGCAGTCGGGAACATTTATGCTCGGTCAGCCGGGGGGGGTGGTGCCGATCGAATCTTTGCTACAAGACGACTGGAAGCGATTACAAACAAGCAAAACAGAAAAAACCTCGAAACGTTCCTCAATGTTCCACCGCGTTTCTAAAGAGCGTTTGCGCCTGCTTTTAGATACTATGGTACAGGAGTTGCGCGAATTGGGAGGAGTGTTGGTAATCGGAAGTGCGATCGCAGCCATCATTCAAGTTGGCGCCCCCCGCGAACTAATTCTCAACCTCGGCCAAGGCCCCGTTTCTTCGATTATAGCAATGCTGCTATTAGCTGCAGTCGTATCGATTTGTTCTACAGTAGATGCCTTTTTTGCCCTGTCTTTTGCTTCGACATTTACCAGCGGTTCGCTGTTAGCCTTTCTCGTTTTCGGCCCGATGATTGACCTCAAAGGCATCGGTTTAATGCTGTCAATTTTTAAAGGTCGAGCAGTAGTTTACTTAATTGTCTTGGCCGCTCAGTTAACCTTTTTAATGACCCTCGCTGTCAACTTGCATTTAGGTTAAAAATAAATTAGCCCGGACTGACAACTAACGATAGATTCCCCATCCCAATGACTAATGACTAATGACCAATCACTATTAAAAAATGAATCTTAAAAAAATTAGCCCCTGGCTGGACGCCCTAGCTATCTTAGCCTGGGGAATACTGCTTCTTAAATATTGGCTCACCGGCAAATTAAGCATTCTCATTCACCCCAATTACTTTGGCTTGACTCTAGCAGGAGGAATCGGCTTAATGGTTATTGGCGGTTTAAAAACTTGGGAACTCTTAAAACTCGATCGCACCACAAAGCTATCGCGGACATCAACAGCAAATAACTCTCTCAGAACCACAGAAGTTGAACACGTTACTTTGTTTCCCCCCAGTATCGGCAGCACCTTAATGTTGGGCGTCGCATTAATAGGTTTACTAACAACGCCACGCACATTTACCAGCCAGACAGCATTAGAACGAGGCCTCACCGAATCCCTGCCCATCACCAGACTGCAACCCCAAGAATTTCGCAATACTACAAAACCCGAACAGCGATCGCTCGTCGAATGGGTGCGGCTGTTAAATTTTAACCCCGAACCCGATACATACAGAGATCAAAAAGTCAAGGTTCAAGGATTTGTAATTCATCCGCCCAATATAGCAGAACAATATATGTGGATCGGGCGTTTTATCATTACCTGCTGCGCGGCAGACGCCTATCCGATCGGGTTGCCAGTAAAATTACTTATCGGTCAAAGCCGCACCGCCTTTGCCCCAGACAGTTGGCTAGAAATAGAAGGAGAAACGATCGTAGAAGAACTTCAAGGCAAGCGCAAATTAATCATTCAAGCATCCTCCCTCAAACCAATTCCCGAACCCAAAAACCCTTATGATTATTGATGTGGAGTAAGTATGAGATTAAATTTTACCTTTATTGTGAGAGGGACACCTCAGACCCGTCCTCCCTATGCAAATTAAGACAAGGTACAGTCAGCTATAAAAGTGGCAACACCATCCTCTAGGAGTTGCCAAAAACAAATTCAGCAACTACACTCGTCATTAGTAAATAAACTCTGAGTATATGTCATCACAAAAAAAATTAGCAATCAAAGGTGCAGCCTGGACGATCGCCAGCTATGGAAGCAGTCAAATTATCCGATTTTGCAGTAACCTAATCCTGACGCGTCTGCTTGTGCCAGAACTATTTGGTCTGATGGGTCTAGCCTACGTTTTCATCACAGGGCTCCACTTATTCTCAGACATAGGTCTAGGCCCAAGCATCATCCAGAACAAGCGCGGGGAAGATCGTGAATTTCTCAATACCGCTTGGACACTGCAAGTCATTCGCAGCTTTTTCATTTTCATTTGTTTGATTATAATTACTTACCCAGTTGCTAGTTTTTATGGAGATCCCCGTCTTCGGTGGTTGATTCCAATAATAGGTATAAATTCCCTAATAGGAGGGTTTAAATCCACCGCCACATCCAGCCTAGAACGCAAAATGGCAGTGAAGAAAGTAGTAATTTTTCAGTTGGGCATACAGATTGTTTCTACTACAGTGATGATTGTCTGGGCCTGGTTCGATCGCAGCATCTGGGCGATCCTTGCAGGCGGCTTGAGTGGAGCTTTAATAGAGTTAGTATGGAGCCATTTTTTGATTCCCGGCAATTCAAACCGCTTTGCTTGGGATAAAGAAGCAGCTAAAGAAATATTTTCTTATGGTAAATGGATATTTTTGTCTACGGCTTTGTTTTTCTTGTGTTCTCAAGCTGATAGACTCATCCTCGGTAAAATATTTACTTTAACAATGTTGGGCATTTACGGCATCGCTTTTACTCTCGGCGATATGCCACGCCAAGTCATCATCGCCCTTAGCGGCAGGGTTATTTTTCCCTCGATTTCTATGCTGGCAGAGTTGCCGCGGGAGGAGTTGCGCGCGAAGATACTTAACAACCGCAAGCTAATTCTAATACCGTTAGCCGTAGGTTTAGCAATTTTTGTGAACTTCGGAGATCAGTTAATTTTAATACTGTACAGAAAAGAGTATGCGGCGGCATCTTGGATGATGCCTATCTTGGCTTTAGGTATGTGGCACACCACCCTCTCCAGTATGATGGGTGGTTGTCTGTTAGCCGTAGGAAAGTCTCAGTACGCAGCTATGGGCAATCTGCTGACTTTTGTGAATCTATGTATAAGTATACCGCTGGGATATCACTTAAAAGGTAATTTAGGTGCGGTGATTGCTGTAGCTCTCGGCGACCTTCCTACCTATGCAGTAATTAACTACGGTTTGTGGCGAGAAGGACTAACTTGTTTTTGGCAGGATATTCAATTAACAGCAATGTTTGTAGGGGTGCTGGCAAGTCTACTTTGGTGTAGAGTCACTTTTGGTTTGGGTCTGCCGATCGATAAAATATCACCGATGGATTTAATTCCCATCAATCAACTGTTTCAGTAAACAAACCTGTTGAAAGTGCAGCGTGTCCCACCTAATTAATATCTTAAGTTTCATTCAGTCCTGGAGGCCCCCCAAGTTTCAAAAACTAGGTTTGTTACGGAAAATAACTCGTTGCAGCCATTTACTGTGGTAAAAAAATGGCTTGGTGAGTGTTAGGAATGGGCCAATAAGTGTAAAATTTGACAGGGAAAATTTGGCAGTTAATTTTCAGCAGAAAGTAGGAGAGAAAGATTGGTGAGTATTTTTAAGAAAAAAATTAATCCTTCACCCTTCGCTATTGGGCCCTTCAAACAGCCGATCGACCGCACGGCGATCGTCCTCATCCTAGTGCTGAGCGTCTTAATCGGACTGCTGCTGCTGAGCGGCGATCGCACAGCACCCAGAGTGCGAGAATTTACCTGGGAAAACAAACAAATCGGCGCTGAAGATACCGGCTTTATCCTCACATTCTTTCGGCCCATGAACCAGCCCACCGTCGAGGAAAACTTAAAGTTAGAACCCCCCCTCCCCGGTAAATTTAGTTGGGCTGGAAGACGCATGGCTTACACCCTCAAAGATCCAGCACCCTACGGCGTTACCTACACATTAAAACTCGCTGGAGCAACCGATAAGTATTTCGGAGAAAAAAACCAAAATAAAGGAACGCCAATGCAACCGTTTAGCAGTTCGTTTCGCAGCCGCGATCGAGCTTTTGCTTACATCGGCGTCCAAGGCGAAACAGAAAGCAGATTAATGCTAGTCAATCTCACCAGCAGCGACTCGAAACCGATACCGCTGACTCCCAAAGATTTAGTCGTTACCGATTTTAAACCGTATCCTGACAGCGATCGCATTTTATTCTCAGCCACAGATCGATCGATCGCCCGTACTCGCGGCACCCTAAATCAAGAACTATTCACCGTCACCACCGGCCTCAACCCCCAATCTGGCTCAGGAAATCAACCAAAATACCCAGCCGGTAGAATCGACAAACTATTAGATGCCAAAGATTACCAAAACCTCAAATTCGACCTCTCAGCCGACGGAAAAATCATAGTTGTCCAGCGCGTCAACCGTCGCAATCCCGGCGATTTCAGTCCTTGGATTGTGGAAGAAAAAGTGCCGCCCAGACCATTGGAAAATGAACAAGGCGGAGATTTTATGATTCGCCCCGACAGCAAATCGATGGTAATATCTCAAAAACAAGGATTAGCGATCGTCCCCCTCAAACCCGAAGCAGACCCAGTAGAATTTTTACCAAAATACGAACAAGTATTGGGGATGGCCCGCGACAACTCAGCCGCCGCCTATGTTAAATACAACAGCGACTTTACTCGATCGCTTTTCATCTTAGATAACCAAGGTGTAGAACAAGAAATATTGCGTATTCCCGGCAGCATCATAGCCGTTTATTTCGACCCCCGCAAAAACCAAGACAACCAAGTTCAGCGTCTCTACTGTTTGTTAGCCCAACGCCTCAAAACAGAAAGCTACAAAGAACAGCCTTTCATCGCCACCATCGACCTCAAAAAAGAGGGTACTCGTTTGGTAGGAACCATCAAACCGCTGCTAATTTTGCCCAACCAATTAGATACCCAAATCAGTTTATCTCCCGACGGGCTGGCATTAATTTTCGACCAATCAGTCACAGCAGCAACTCCCTCAGCAGCAGACAATCCCCGCAACGATAGTGGACAGTCGATCGCCACCAGCCGCCTCTGGCTGCTACCCTTAGTAGAAATACCGACAGACGGTTCTCCCGCAAAACTACAGCCCGAAGAACTTCCCTTTGCCGGCTATCACCCCCGCTGGCTACCATAAACCAATTTGAGATTTAAGATCGCACTGCTGACTAATGACTGGTGACTAACCTAAAATCTAAAATCTAAAATCTAAAATCATTATGACTCCCGAAGAAATTAGCAATAGCCTTAAAGACTTATTTGGTGACAGTGTTGAGATGCCTGCTGCCACTTCTTGGCAAGTAGAAACCCCCAATTTTCGCCTGTTAGTCCTCCTTTCAGAAGACGGGAGTTGGCTGCGGATTTTGCTGCCGATCGCCGATGCCCAGGAAGCTCAACCATTTCTTGATAAACTGCTACAAGCTAACTTTGACACCACCCTGGAAACTCGCTACGCCTTACATCAAAACGTTTTGTGGGGAGTATTTCAGCACAGTTGTGCCACACTCGCGGCTGCCGATTTCTCAGCCGCCGTCGCCAGACTGCTGGCTTTGCAAGAGAGAGGTTTCTCTGACTTTTTCGACGGTTTGATAGAAAGCCGCATCCGTCAAATCATCAAAGCTGCGAAGATGCAAGGACAGTCTGTGGAAACAACCCTTCAGACTTTAGACCGTTTCTACGCAGAGGGATTGATGGGTGAAATGGAACTAGGCCGAGAGTCTCGCGAAAATACTCTCGCCGCTTGGCGGTATCAGCTAGAACGCCTCTGGCCGGAGGTGGAACCCTAAGACGATTGCAGATTGCAGATTGCAGATTGTAGATTGCAGATTGCAGATTGCAAAAAACTGATGACTATCGAGGTTCGGAAGTTGCCTAAAGTTGCATTTCTTTTGAGTGGTATAGCAACCGCGGCCGACGCTTAGGATGTTCTTAATTCCACAAACCCTTGGGGAACATTGCTTCTTCCTTCTCTCCTAGATAACTAAAGCCTTCCATCCGTTACATTCGGTTACATCCGAAGAAAGCGAATCTGTTACCGAACTTCTTTTGACCTGGCCCCTAGTCTTGACAATTGGAGTCTGCAAGCCCCTTGGACAATGGCTAATCCGGGCCCTCAAACCCTCCAAGGATGCCCTTATATTCACTGATAACTCGCTCGCGGTTCTCCAATTCCCTTCAATTACCAAAAAAATGGTATAATTGATTACAAAAATTCCTTATAAATGTTAAAAATTTTCGGAAAATACCCGATCGCAGGTATATCATGGTAAAAAGTTTAAAGCGCCTACTCCGTAAGTTCGACAAAAGCTTCGATCGTTTAATATTGACTTAGAAACAAAATCTTGAGCAGACAATGCTACTGCGATCGGGTTTTCCCATCGGGTGCTGTTGTAATTTGACAAATTAGCAACTAACAGCTACGAATTACCAGTTACAAATTAATAGCAACTTAAGTTGTGAATTAATACAATATTTAACAGGGGTTTCATCTATGTTTGCTGTGCGTGAGACTAGCTCGGAGTTATCAGTGTTGCATATACCTGAATTTTGTACTTGGAACATCTCCTTAGAATCAACTCTCCTAGACCTGCCACTCTCCAACTGCCAAATTGAAATAACTCAACAGGCAAAAGAAGTAGCCCAGGCTTTTGAAGAAAATTCCATGCTTCCAGGCGTCATTTTGACAAATGGGGGTAATTTTGTCGGCATCATATCCAGGCGTCTATTTTTTGAAAAAGTTAACTGCCGCTACGGAGTAGAAATGTTTTTCAAGCGACCAATAGAGGTGCTGTACAAGTTTGCCAAGCCAGAGGAACTCGTACTTCCCGCCAGTAAATTAATAGTAGAAGCCGCCCAGGAATGTCTTTACAGATCAGCCGAATTAATTTACGAACCCGTAGTAGTGGAAATAGCCCCCCAGACCTACAAGCTGTTAGACGTACACCAATTAATGGTCGCTCAATCAAGAATTCACGAATTAACAAATAAGTTACTCCACACACAAACCCAAGCCAAACTCATCCAAACAGAAAAAATGGCGAGTTTGGGGAGGATTGTAGCAGAAGTAGCCCACGAAATCAGAAATCCGCTGAACTGTATTTGGGGAAATTTAACTTTTCTGCTGTCCTATTTTGAACACTTGCTTCAGCTAATGTCGGTTTATGAAGAAGAATATTCGGCACCCTGTCCCCGAATTGATGCCCTTAAAAAAGAAATTGAATTTGATTTTTTACAAGAAGATTTGCCGATCACCTTAGAAGGGATGGAGTTGGGAGCCTCGCAATTGCTAAAAATAGTTAACGGGCTGCACCACTTCTCTCACATGGACGAGACAAAACCAGCCGAGACAGACATTCACGAATGCGTGGAGATGACGCTGTTAATTTTGAAAAACCGCTTTAAAAACAGCATAGAAGTGGTTAAAAATTACGGCGAACTGCCGCTAGTTAGCGGCTACTCCGGTCAGTTGAGTCAGGTATTTTTGAATTTGTTAGTTAATGCTCTAGACGCCCTGACAGAGTACGCAGCCGATCGAGAAATACACACCCCGTGCCGGGACAACTGGCAGCCCCAAATCGAAATTACCACTAAAGTTATAGAAACCGAACACGGCAAGCGGGTGGCAATTTGCATTGCCGATAACGGGCCCGGCATTCCCCCAGAAAATCACCAGCAGATATTTGACACCTTTTTTACCACTAAACCAGCAGGCAAAGGCAGCGGTATGGGGCTGGCTATCTGCAATCAAATCGTCACAGAAAAGCACGGTGGCCAACTGAGAATGCGATCGCAACCAGGTAAGAATACTGAATTTGAAATTCTCCTGCCTATAGTTGGCACAACATGATTAACTCCAGAATATTCTCGGTTGTTCGCTCAGAAAAGTGAAATGATAGGGTAGCTTAGTAGTAGGTTCTCATTTCACTTTCCCAGCGTTTCGGCAACTAAAAGTTCCAGTGGCAAATAAATTCAGTTCCAAACTCATTGGCCCTTCACTCTCCGAAGGCAGCCATCAAGACCTTTCCCTAGAATCTACCCTCTGGGATTTGCCCCTGTATGAATTTCAGGTTAAATCGAGCTGCTTGGCGGTGGCAGTTGCTGAAATGTTTGAACAGCATCCCCTAGTGCCGGGAGTCGTCTTGATGGAAGCAGAAGAGTTTGCTGGCATGATATCCCGCAGGCAACTGCTGGAATATTTGCTCAAACCCCAAGGCCCAGAGCTATTTTTGCACCTGCCACTAAAAGTTCTCTACAGTTACGCTCGCCTCGAAATATTATTGCTCGCAGAGAGTACAACCATTTTGGCAGCAGCCCCACAAGCTCTGCGTCGATCGCCCGAATTGCAGCCAGAACCGATCGTCGTCCAAATAGACTCCCAATCTTACCGACTCTTAGACCCTAACGCACTAAACATCGCGTACTGGCAAATTCGTGGCATAGAAACTCAAGTCCGCTACGAAAGAGCCCAAACTCAAATGATTCAAAGCGAAAAAATGGCTAGTTTAGGGCGTTTAGTCAACGGAGTTGCCCACGAAATTTTAGATCCGGTAGGCTTTATTTGGGGGAATTTAACCTACGTCAGCGACTACAGCAAAAACTTGATGGAATTGCTCTCAGTTTACGACGCGCACTGTACCAACCCCCCGCCGGAAATAGCACGGCTCAAAGAAGAGATCGACTATGACTTTTTGCAAAACGATTTTCTCCGAACTGTTGCCAGCATCAAATCAGGAGCAGAACGTTTGAGCAAGTTGGCAACCAGTTTGCAAAACTTCTGCCACATCGACGATATTTATCCCAAACCCACCGACTTGCACGCCAACATAGACAGCATACTTTTGCTGCTCAAAAGTCGTTTGACTAGGGAAATCCAAGTAGTGAAAAACTACGGCTACCTGCCACCAGTGCCATGCTATGCAGGACAGCTAAACCAAGTATTTATGAATATATTGACGAATGCTATTCATACATTAATTAACGAAGCAGTCGGTCAAGAATTGGCGAAAGAGTTCAAAGGTGGAGGACTCAAAGAGTTCGATCGCCAGCCTAAAATTGAAATCACCACTCAAGTCTGCTGTCCCGAACCTGCGCCGGATTTAGACAAGCTTCATGTTCGCTGGGTGTCGATTTGCATAGCAGATAACGGGCCAGGAATGTCACCTAGCAAGTACAAAAAAATCATAGAATCATTCTCTACGGAAAAACGCGCCCTCAAAGAAACCAGTTTAGCAGTTAGCTATCAAATCGTGACAGGCAAACACGGCGGTGCATTCAGAATGCGATCGGAGTTGGGAATTGGCACCGAGTTTGAAATTTTGTTGCCCTTATGATCCCGCAGTGCGAGCGCCCAGATGCCGGGCTTCAGGTGCGATCGAGCAGATATTTATATTGAGCGTAAAGCACAGACAACCATCTGTCTATTTCAATAGCTTGCTGCTATAGCTAAATACTATTTGTAAGTCTATACTAAGATCAGCTAAGACTAGCTGTGACTGTTGCTGGTCTATGACCTAGGAAAAACAGCACTTGCCGATCGAATAGCGTTGCTGTAGCCAATGATTAAGGTGAAGTAATGAATCAATCTATTTTTAACAATCTTACCTTCTGCACTTTCAGTACCAGTCAGATTATGGTGCGCGAAGTGCTTGAAGACTGGCTATCTTTTCTGGGGGGGCGGCCAAAACAAGTAATTTTCGCTGTGTCGCCTGCTGATAAACCGCCCCCGATTTATCAGGAACTTTTGGCTGAAGGGCTGATTGACGAGCTCGTGTATGTAGACTTGCGCGGGAGATCGGTGGGCGAGACAGATGCAGAGGGTATACGCGTGGCGATCGAGGCGGCTAAAACAGATTGGGTTTTACTCGCTAAACTCGATACTCTGCCCTATCGCAAGGGTCACGAGAATTGGCTGGATGAGGTAATGCAAAGAGTTCAAAAATATAACTGCTTTGGGTTTACAGGTTCTTTTCCTTCGCCAGATATGCAGTCGCTAGAGCCTGGTTACTCAAAAACTCAGAAGTTCAGCAACAATTTTTCAATTTTTCGAGGGACTGAATGGATAGAGGTAATTGATAGCTATGTGGGTAAAAAATTCGACGGGGCAGTAGCAAAAAATGCTCTGTACACTAAAGAAAGTCTTCGATTTGCTAATGAGGCCGCGATCGAGAGTTTTTTGGAAAAGAATCAGCGATATATGTTAGTTCGTTGGGAAACGCCGGAATGGACTGTTTTTCATGTTAATGTATGGGGAGAGCAACTGCGACAGATTCGCGATCGCTACCTCGCCAGAAAGGACATTAGTTCATTCCTAAATACTGGTAGACCCCAACAGATTGGCTTTCACCCTTGGGATCTGTATTACGGCTATCCCAAACCGCCACTGATCGAGCGTTTCAAAATCTTTGTGGGACGATGGCGCCGGATAATCTTCAGAAACCAGTAAAGGGAAGGCGACTCGTTTAATTAGCAATCGCCAAATTCCACAGCCACAAAATCACTGGAATATTGATACCACCTGGGGTATTTTTTGGCGAGTGCAAAGTTAGTTAGCAATTTTTTCTACAGTCTTCTCCTAGTTGATATTTTTTTATCTACCTTCAGTAATTACGCAAAAGTAACGTATTTTTATCGCCAAGCGTTGGTCGTGCAGCAATCTCAAAATCTTGCTACATCCTGATAATGCGTAATTCCTGTACCTTTCTAAAATCGGAGGTAAAACATTAATTATGCAACTTAGATATCTAACTGAGTACCGCACATTTTACAAAATCTAGCATTAGCATCGTGTACAGACCAACCGCAACCTTGACAAACAGCTTCTCCGTGATTAGCACTTTTAACTAATTGTTTAATCAAATCCCCCAATTGCCAAGGAATCAGAGCAATTCCCGTCAAAATCATCAAAATAGTCAGAAAACGACCGGATTCCGAAATCGGAGTAACATCGCCAAATCCCACCGTAGTCATGGTGACAACCGAGAAATAAACAGCATCCAAAAAAGTTCCAAAACTTTCGGGATTTGCCGGATGTTCGACTTGATAAATCAAACCAGAATAAACAAAAATTATTGCCAGCAAAGTAAACAAAATCCGAGCAAAAATCACCCCATCTTCGCTGCTGATGCGGAAAATAGAAATTTTCAATTCCAGAAAGCGGATGAGTCGGAGAATTCTAAACCAGCGAAAAATTCGGATAAAACTAACGTTGACAAATCCCAGTAAAAATGGTAAGATTGCCAGCAAATCAATAATTGAAAAAAAACTAAAAATAAATTTAACTCGATTGTCGGCACACCACAGTCGCAATAAATACTCAACTGCAAAAACGATTAAAAGGACGGTATCGAGAGTTTGCAAATTAATTCTAACAGTTTCCGAAATCGGGTAAGTTTCGGCGATGAAGCTGGTCGAAGATAGGAGAATTAGTCCGGTAAGAGTTAAATTGACGGTTCGGCCAATGGGGGTTTCGATGTCTTCGAGATAAAATCCAATTTGCGATCGGGTTAACATAGATGAGATAATTAATACCATTTATGAGGTAAGGGAATTATCGCATATGAGTATCGAATTAACTAAGGGTGAAAGGTTCAATCTTTCTAAAGAAACTCCTAATTTCAGTAAAATTGCGATCGCCCTGGGTTGGCAAGTCAGCCAGACAGCACAAAACTGCGACATTGACGCATCTGTTTTTATGTTAGCGGCGGACGGTCGCATTCCTGATGAAAAGTATTTTGTATTTTACAACAATCTGACCTCCCCCGACGGTGCGGTGCGACATTCGGGAGACAACAGGAATGGACAAATAGACGGAGATGATGAGACTGTTTATGTCGATTTGAGTAAAATCAATTCGGCTATTGAGGAAATTGTGTTTGTGGTGACTCTTCACGAGGGACAGGAAAAAAATCAAAGTTTTAGTCAAGTTACAAATGCTTTTATCCGGCTTTACAATTCAGAAACTCTTAGCGAATTGGTTCGGTACAATTTAAATCAGATATTTTCCCAAGAAACGGCTTTAGAATTTGGACGCTTGTATAAGAAGAATGGCGAATGGAGATTTCAGGCGGTAGGACAGGGATATAATGCTGGGTTGCAAAGTTTTGTAGAGAAGTATTATGTTGAGAATGCGGTTGATAAAAGCTCGAATGCTGGTGAGAAGGTTGATGATGCTGAGGTTGTGAGGCGGTTTAGCGATCGGGTGGATAAGCTATTGCGCGAAGAGGCGATCGAGGAGACACCGATTCCAGTATCTAGCGCAGCAGTAGAACAGCCAGTTGCTACTTCTGTGAATGCGGATACTGTGGAATCTGATGCTGACAAAATAACTGATGATTCTAGTCAAAAAAGTCAAGAATCTGCTGTTACTGCTGAGGAATTTTGGAAACGGTATAAAGACGGAGAACGCGACTTTACAGGGATTAACCTAGCGGGAGTGGATCTAAGTGGCAAAACTCTCGACTCTAATGTCAGTTTAAGTCAAGCAAACCTGAGCAGTGCCAATCTAGCAAATGCCAAATTGACTGGCGTAAATTTGATTGGAGCTAACTTGCAATGTGCAAATTTGAACTCAACAAATTTGCAAAATGCTGATTTGATTGAAGTTAATTTAAGTGGCGCTAACTTAACCAAGGTAATATTGTATTCCGCAAGACTAATTCAGGCAAATTTTAGTCAAGCCAACTTAAGCGAAGCAAAGTTAGATAGCGCCAACCTGACTACAGCAAACTTCAGTAGAGCTAACTTAACTCAGGCAAGTCTAGGTGGCGCTAACTTAACAGGAGCCGATTTAAGTCAATCGAAGGTAACTAAAGTTAACCTTAGTGGTGCAAACCTTAGTGGTGTTAACTTAACAGGGGTAAGTTTGACTGGGGTAAACCTTCAAGGAGTGAACCTTAGTGGCATGAATTTGAGTGGGGTAAATTTGACAGGTACAAATCTAAGTTATGCCAAGTTGATTGGGATTAACTTAAGTGGAGCAAGTTTGAGTGGGGCAAACTGTTTAGGCGCTAACTTGGATGGTGCTAACCTCACAGGGGTAAATTTGATTGGGGTAAACTTACAGAGCGTCAATCTGAGCGGGCAAAACTTGAGTGGCTTTAATCTGTCTGGGGTTAACCTACACCGAGCAAACTTAAGTGAAGCAGACTTAAATTCTGCAAACTTGTGTGGGGCAAATTTGAGCTATGCAAACTTAGAGAAAACTAACCTCAAGGAAGCTAAACTGCTTGGAGCAAATCTGGACAAGGCAACACTCACAGGTGCAATTATGCCAGACGGCACAATTCACAAATAAATTCGATCGCCAATAGTAAACAGCAAGGTGGGCAATGTATTGGTGTGAGTTGAACCGAAAGTCCGCCAGGGAATGAATTCCCTGTCTAATAGCAAAAGTCCTCTGAAGAGGACTAATGAGTTGAGTTCTTCAGTCCTCTTCAGAGGACTTTTGCTATGAGGCAGGGGTTTAAACCCCTGCCGTACTGAGGGAAATAGCGTTAAATTGACACCAATGGTGTGCATCGCCCTCCATACAAATAAAGTATAATTAGTATTAAAACTCAAATACATAGATTGTCGATGAATGAATCTGACACAGAAATTATAGAATCTACCCTCAGATGGATGACCGAGTTTGTCGAGTTACCGCATCCCGTTTTCAGCGAGTTACCGATTTGTCCCTTCGCTAAAAAGGCACGCTTGGCTAATCAAATTTTATTCAAAATCGAGCGGTTTTCAGCGCTGACTGAGTTCGATCGCAATTCTGCCATAATGAAATCTATTTATGAATTTTACAATTCGGAATTTGAAATAATGGTAGTAATTAATCCCGAAAAAACTGCAATTAGTGCGCCAGAAACTAAAGAATTGATAGACAAATTGAATAATCAGATTTCAGAGTTGGGCTTGCTGGCTTTTCACATCCATCCCGAAGAAGATTTTAATATTGACGGGCTTCATACTAGGAGGATGCCCTATCCGGGCTTCACTGTTCAAGTAAATTCTAAGCTGAAGCCAGCTTCCGATGCTTTAGAGAAAACTGAATATTACAAAAATTGGACTGCCGAACAACTAAAAAATTTCGGGATTCCGAGAAATTGACGATCGCCCGCCCTCTCCGCGCATCTCTGTGCCATTACAATTAATTCAGCAAAAAATCTTTACACATAAGAAGTCATGCAGCTTAAGTCAACAACCCGCCATATTCGCATATACACCGCCATCCTCGAAGATAACGAACTCGTACCCAGCAACGACCTTTTGACCCTCGACATTGACCCAGATAACGAACTTAACTGGAACGACGAGTCAATCAAACAGGTATATGCCAAGTTCGACCAACTCGTAGACGCTTACGAGGGCGAAGATTTGACCGAGTACAACCTCCGCCGTATCGGTTCGGAGTTGGAACACTTGGTACGATCGTTCCTCCAAAAAGGCCAAATCAGCTACAACCTCAACAGCCGCGCTGTTAACTACAGCATGGGATTGCCTCAAGTTGATTCCAAAGTTCACCTGTAAGGGCGATCGGGCGCTCGGCATTTATGTCAACTTAAGATTGAAACCCATAATAAATGTCGCTTGTAGCTGAGTTTTGATCGCTCCTACTGCTCTTAATCAGGGGAGTACGGGGGAAAAGAGGGTTCTGTTTCGTCTCTCGCTTTGGGGATTGAGGGGGATTTAGACTTGGATACAGAGGAAAGGTGGAGATGGGGAGAATTGGGAAAATCTGCTTTTATTCTTCTTCCTGGTTCTTTCTGACTCCTGACTCCTGACTCCCGGCTTCTTCCTTCTTCCGACTTTGATCGGACTTCTCCCCCGCCTCCCCAGCATCAACCGGAGGACTTGGAACGCGATCGCGTTCCAAAAACTGTTTAACTGCTAATTGGCGGTTGGTCATAAACTGACCCCAAGCGCCGGGAAACAGCCCGTCCAAGGTTTCCACCAGCGCCCAAACCTCAAGATTCATCACTTTGTAATAAAAACTGTGAGAATGTTGAATGCTAGTGAGTATTTCGTCTATTTCAACAGCAGGCAGCAGCTTCGGATCGGGCAAATTCTTAGGAAAGGCGCTGGGTTCATGTGGGGGCATGGTTAAATACTCAACAGCTTGCAGAGGCCGGTCAGTCGATTTTAGATTTTAGATGGACTCCACAGATGAATCTGCGGGCTTGAACTAATATCTAATTTTTTTTGCTCTCCACGACTCCTGTCGGGGGCTGGCAGCGGTCACTAAATGTGAGATGTGAGATTGTCGATTTTATACTTTAGATGGACTCCACAGATGAATCTGCGGGCTTTTATCCGTCTTTGGGCGAGGTTAAATTTAACTTTACTTGCGAAACTATGTCACGAGGCAATTAACACCCTTGGCGAGAAAACCGACAATTGATATTTATTTATACCTGTCGGCTCAGGTGATTTCTACCTAGCTGCATCATACCATTAGAGTTAGTATAAAATCTCAATTCCCTTGAGTGCTGCGATTTCTTCGGAAATTGCCGCTATCAGGAATATGCTGAAAACAGCGTGATTTCAAGCCGATGACGGGGGTGTCGCGCGATCGTCTAACTCTGAAAGCTCCTAGCAAAATTCATCCGGCAGTCAACAAAATGGTAAACTGTTCGTGTCAGTACAAGACATTAAAATCTACCCCTAGACTGGGGGAAAGTCAGATATCACTACGCACACAACAGTGGCAACGTGGTGAGCCCGGGAACCTGAAAAATCAGGAGATTAGGACTGCAAAGTCTTAAGAATCTCCGTCTGTTGAGAAAGCGGGGGTGTCAAATAATCGCCACGTATCAACCCGTCGAGGTTCAATCGCTAAAATAGTTCAGATCAGCACGCTTGCCCAAAGGCGTCAGGAACCCTTATGCAAAACTCTGTGGCAAAACACTACTTATGGGCTTTAGGTGAAGGGATCAAAGGGTGTAAGCCAGGCGATCTGATCGCTGGTCGCTACTTGGTCAAGCGCGATCGACTTCTTGTCGATACTCAACCCGAACACTTGCCGGAACTGCCCGATGAGATTCCGAGTGTTGTCACTCCTTATCTGAGACTGTTTGCCTATCAGTTGCACGTACCTCAAGTATACGGCCTGGTATCGTCCAAGATGAGCAAGCTATCGGGAGATATCTGGCTACTGGAAAACGTGCCTATTTTGAAGGTGACGGAATCTTTAATGCCGGAATTGGCGGACTCCTGGAAAGGAGCTGCAGCGATGCGCCAGCTCAATTGGCTGTGGCAAATGGCCCAGTTGTGGCAGCCTTGTATCGCTCAGGGCGTGGCTTCGACGCTGCTGACTCCGGAACTGCTACGGGTGGAAGGGCAATTGGTGCGGTTTCTGGAATTGCAGCCCGATCGCAAACCGCCTCATTTGTCGCAGTTGGGCAAATTGTGGCAGCAGTGGCTCGAAGATGCTCACCCAACTATTGCCAATTTTTTGAGGCAACTTTGCCAGCAAATGGTTGCCGGTCAAGTCCGCCACGGCGAACAACTGATGGGCCAGTTGGATAAAGCTTTGGCAAAGTGCGGCCGATTTTACGATCGTCACGTTGAAATTGCCACGGGCACGGATGTAGGCAGATCCAGGGCTCACAACGAAGATGCTTGCTATCCGCCCAGCGGTACGCTGTTGGCAGGAAGCCCGGGTGCGGAAGCTTGCGCGATCGTCTGCGACGGTATCGGTGGACAAGACGGCGGCGAAGTCGCTTCGGAAGAAGCAATTGGTGTGCTGCGCGACAAGTTGCAGCAAATGCCCCTACATCAAGCTAATTGGGACCCGTTGAGCCTGACTTCCAAGCTGGAACGGGCGGCTTGTGCTGCTAATGACAAGATAGCCAGTCGCAACGACAGCGAACACCGCCAAGGCCGCCAGCGGATGGGAACTACGCTAGTTATGGGTTTAGCCCACATTCACGAGCTCTATGTCGCCCACGTCGGAGACAGTCGGGCTTACTGGATTACCCGCACCGGATGCTATCAAGTTACTCTCGATGATAATGTGGCTTGCCGCGAGGTGCGTTTGGGCTACTCTCTCTACCGGGATGCTTTGGAACAAGTGGCCGCCGGAGCTCTGATTCAAGCTTTGGGGATTACTTCGTCCAACACTCTGCACCCGACTGTGCAGCGTTTTCCGGTGGATGAAGACTGCGTTTTGCTGCTGTGTTCCGACGGTTTGAGTGATAAAGACCGGGTTGAGGAATGTTGGGAAGCGGAGATTTTGCCAATTCTCGACGGTAGCATTAGTTTGGGTAAGGCGCGCGATCGACTGATTGAGATTGCTAATACTAGAAACGGTCACGATAACGTCACTGTTGCTTTAATTCACTGTCAAGCACATTTGAGGGAAGACGGCAATACTTTTACAGAACTGTCTGTCGCACCTTTAGATACGCCGATCGAACTAATTTCCGATAGCGAGGATTTGCCAACGGATTTGACCGAAAGCACAAGCTTTGGCGAGGGCAATTCTCAAGGAAAAACGCAGTTGTTACGGCAGGAAAAAAGCAAAAGTTTATTTTCGCTGCTGCTGAAAATTTTATTTTTATTAGGGTTGGGGGGTGTATTTGCTTATTTTTTCATCCCTCCGGTGGGTCGCGCGATCGATACTGCCGGGGAGTCGATTTTCGGGAAACGCGGTTTAATTAATGCTGGAAGCACGCCGGAGAAAACAGTTGAATCTGTAGCTTCTCCGGTCAAATCTTTAGAAACCGGCTCGTTTATAGAGATTAAAAGTTCTGCGGCTGGGGAATTGGGAAAAGAGGGCGATCGCTTGGATTTGCGAGGCGCAATCGGTGAGTTGACTGTCAAAGGAACAGTCCCAGCCGGCAGCGTTTTGCAGGTGACAAACAAACAGCTTACGCCTCAAGGCAATTGGCTGGAATTGAAAGTTTGTTCGATTCCTGAAATAGTGCGATCGAACTCTCCCAAACCCGAGTCAAATAAAGATTTTTCTACAGTTTCAAAACCGACACTGAATCCATCTCCCGCTGTGGCAACTCCCACTCCCTCGCCTTCCCCGGTAGTTAAGCCAACAGTTGAAGTAGAAAGCGCCAAGCTGCAACCGGGGGAAATCGGATGGATTCAAGAACAAGCTGCTGTTGATAAGGTACTCTCCAACCCAGCCCCAAACCCTAATCAACAGGGAAAATGCGTTTATCCTGACTCAAATCCCAATGCTAATTAAACTCTCACTGCTAGATTTTGCCGAGGGGATTTGAGTAAGTTTGAGAAAAAGGAAGATACATCTTACTAAAGATAGAGGGATTTCAGGCAGACAGAGACTTGAATAGAAATCAAAGTCCAGCGAGCTGAAGATTTCTCCACTTCTTGATGCGATATCGAACTATGACGAACATCACAGACTATTTCCAGGGAGTTTATGCCGTAAATCTGCCTGAGAGGGAAGACCGACGCCAGCTCATAGTCCAGGAATTAGAAGAAGCAGGAATGCCCCTCACGCCCAATAAGGTTGAGATATTTCCCGCAATCCGCCCCGACGAAGCAGGAGGTTTCCCCAGCATTGGGGCGAGGGGATGCTTTTCCAGTCATGTAGCTATCCTCAAGCAGGCAAAACAGCAGGGGTTGAGCAATGTCCTGATTGTAGAAGACGACCTAGAAATTTCACCAAAGTTAAGAGCACACCAAGCGGTTATCCTCGAACAACTGTGTCAGCAAGAGTGGGATTTCGTCTACTTCGGACACGTCGAAGAGGTTGAAAAAAAGTCTCCTGTCGCCCTCGTGCCCTTTTCTAAGGGCGTGATGACCACTCATTTTTACGCTGTAAATGGCAGGATTTTCGATCGCCTCCTGCGGTTTCTGGAAGAACTGCAACAGCGACCTCCGGGACATCCCGACGGCGGCCCGATGCACATCGACGGAGCTTATTCTACTTTCCGATCTCAAAATCCCGATGTTGTCACCTTGATTGCTTCTCCAAACCTGGGGTGGCAAAGGAGTTCCCGTAGCGACATCTCTCCTAATGCCTGGTTTGACCGTGTACCTGGGGTCTGGCAATTGGCAGGTGCAGCAAGAACAACCAAAGCATGGCTGAAGCGTAGCCTTTCTACTGAATTGAGTTCGAGTTTAAAATAGTTTACTCAACTCGAATCTGTGAGCACAATTGCCCGGAAAATAATTAATACCAAATCCGGGCTTATTACTCCCTTTATGAAGGAGGGGGTTGAAACCTTTTGACCTCAAATTATACACAAATAAAGTCTGCCGCAGTCCGGTGTCAGGGTTCGGGGTGAGGATGTTGGAATTGGCTGGTTTTAGTGTGTTTTGACTTTCAACAGGCTTAATTTTTGTTAATTAACCGCAGAGGACGCAGAGAACTCAGAGAAATAGAGGAAGAGTTTAATAAAGGTTTCAATCGTTTATAGGGATTTAGGAATTTTCTAGCCCCCAAATCTAATATCTCTGTACTGTATGTAACGCCGGCAAAAAACCGCACAGCAATCCCCAATACCTCCTACGCCCCAGATTCGATAAAACCCATCAACCAATTAGCCATCGTCGCCCTGCGAGTCTGTCTGGGCCCGAATTCCCCAATTTTATAGCCTTTAAAGCCCAATTTTTCCTTCAGCAACTGCTTGTTTTCTGGAGGGGTCGATCGAGTCAATTTCACCGTCGCCGGCCTAGAATCGATAAAATCCGGCGGTTCCGGGTACTCTTGCCGCCACTCGGTAGCAACACCTGCACTATTCCACTTACCAGTCTCGGCATCCCAGCGGTAGCCCAGATACTGCCAAACTAGCTGGTTGACGGCAGCATCGTCGATTTCTTCGTTGAGGATAGCCCAAATAGTTTCGTTATTCAGCGGTGGTAATTCAGACATGAGCGCGATCGAATCGGAAATAAAAAAAGTTTAACTCACATTAGATAACATTATCAGGAACGGGCTCTCCGGCCCGTTCCACAAAAAATCATAGGAATTTGTTTGTGGGGAGTAGGGGTTGGGCACGCGAGCCCGCCCAAAATGCCACCCCAAAAAATTAATTATTCAAAATTCCGTCTTTCTCGGCCATCGACAGCATTAAGTCAATCACCCGGCTAGAATAACCCCACTCGTTGTCGTACCAGGAAACAACTTTGAAAAACTTAGAATTCAGTTCAATTCCCGCACCTGCATCGAAAATGCTCGATCGCGCGTCGCCCTGAAAATCTGTCGAAACCACTGCATCCTCAGTATATCCAAGAATGCCTTTGAGTTCGCCGCCCTCGGAAGCTTTTTTCATTGCCTCGCAAATTTCTTTATAGCTAGTTTCCTTGGCCGTTTTGAAAGTAAGGTCAACTACAGACACGTCGGGAGTTGGCACGCGCAAAGCCATTCCCGTCAATTTTCCTTTCAATTCTGGCAATACCAAAGTAACAGCTTTCGCTGCACCGGTCGAAGATGGAATAATATTTTGAGCCGCACCGCGTCCTCCCCGCCAATCTTTTTGGCTGGGGCCGTCTACAGTTGGTTGAGTAGCTGTCATTGCGTGAACTGTAGTCATTAAACCTTCTTCCAATCCGAAGTTATCGTTGATAACTTTGGCAATTGGTGCTAAACAATTTGTCGTACAGCTAGCATTAGAAACAACCGTATCTTTTGCCGGGTCAAATTTGTGGTGGTTGACGCCTACTAGAAAAGTTGGAACTTTTTCCGGGTCTTTTGTCGGTGCTGAAAGTATTACTCGTTTTGCTCCTGCCGTCAAGTGTTTTGATGCGCCTTCAAAATCTGTAAACAATCCGGTAGATTCTACAACATAATCTGCGCCGGATTTACCCCAGGGCAATTCGGCAGGATTTCTAATCGCTGTACAGGGGATAAAATTTCCGTCAACGACAATCCCGTCTGGTTTGCTTTCAACTTCGCCGTCGTAAATGCCGTGGGTGGAGTCGTATTTGAAAAGATAAGCCAGGTTGTCTGGCGAAACTAAGTCGTTAATGCCGACAAATTCGATGTTGGGGTTTTTGATGCCGGCACGCATGACTAGCCGTCCGATGCGACCAAATCCGTTGATGCCAACTTTTAATGCAGCCATGTTTAAACTCCTCTTGAAAATCTCGCTAGTTGATCGGGCGATCGTCTGTGGTGGCTTAGAATTTACCACGCTAACGGATTTTGGCAACTGATTCTTTTCTATCTCTTAAGAATTCTGAATTCTGCCCCGGCTGGGAAGGGCAATTAATGCTGAAATGACCGCTGACTAATGGCTAATGGCTGATTTTTGTCAACTTGTAAAAGTGCTATAATAGACAGAAATTATTTTCAAAATCGCTTTTTTTAAATCAGGCTAAAGTAATAATAAAAAACTTATCCAAAAGCCGAAACGGATTGGCATTCTCACCAGTGGCGATTGTCGGAACCAAAGCCTAGGATGAAAGTCGCAGATACGCGCAAGGACACAGCAATGCCGTGTCCATACACATATGGCGTAGAATCTATAGCAATCCTTGCAGGAGTCGTAAATTTTTTACCCCACCCCAACCCTCCCCTTACTAAGGGGAGGGAGTAAGAAATTCACAAATGATTTAGGATTGCTATATGTGTAGCTCAATTTTTCCTAAGTGGTATAATCACCAATAACTAATCACTACCCGACGCACCTAGTAATTAGCAATTCCACCGCATCTGAAATAAAACACGACCCACCAAATTTATTGAGCACGGGTCTAATGTTTTCTGCAACTGCTGAAACTTGAGCTGGTGAACAAAAAGCAAGCACATAAATGTTATCCAGCGCCGTCATTGATGAATCACGGGAAACGTGATCCCTAGTGCTTTTTCCAGCGACATCACGAATCACCGAATAACCGGGTACGCCAGCTTTGTCTAAACCGTCTAAAATCTTGCCGAGTTCTACTGAGTGGGCTATGATTTCTACTCTTTTGACTGACTCCATCATCTCACCTCCAAAACATATTGATTCCGTATAGATACAGGGGAATGCCTACAATGATATTAAATGGAAATGTCACTGCTAAGGCCGTTGAAATGTAAAGACTTGGATTCGCTTCGGGAACAGTTAGGCGCATGGCTGCTGGTACTGCTATATAAGAAGCACTCGCGCACAATACGGCAAACAGCAAAGTGTCTCCCTGCGGCATTCCGATTACTTTGGCTATTACCAAAGCAATTACTGCGTTGACTATGGGAATTAGGATTGCAAAGCAGATCAGAAAAATTCCTGCTTCTTGCAAATCTTTAATTCTGCTGGCTGCAACCAGCCCCATGTCTAGCAAGAAAAAAGTTAGAACTCCGTAAAACAAGTCTTGAGTAAACGGACTCATAACTTCCCAACCATGTTCTCCTGTCAGTACGCCCATAATTAGGCTGCCAATCAGCAGAAAAACTGAACTGTTTAGGAATGCTTCTTGCAACACTTCTGGCCAAACTATTTCGCGTTTTCCTTCTTCCCCGCCAAATACACTGACTAGAATCAGACCAACTATAATGGCTGGGGATTCCATTAATGCTAGCGCGGCTACCATGTAACCGTCAAAGTCGATCCCCTGTGCTGTGAGGAAGGAGGTTGCGGTGATAAATGTGACGGCGCTGATGGAACCGTAGGTGGCTGCGATCGCGGCGGCATTGTAGGAGTCGAGTTTTACCCTCAGTATGAAAAAAGTATAAATTGGTACTAGCATTGACATCAGCATCGCTGCCAAAATTGTCAGGGCAACTTGCTGGTCAATTCCGCTTTTGGACAGTTCGACGCCGCCTTTAAATCCGATCGCAAACAGCAGGTACAGCGAAAACAGTTTGGGGATGGGCGCTGGAATTTCTAAATCAGATTTGAGAAAAATTGCCAGCATTCCCATGAAAAAAGCTAATATGGGTGGATTTAAGATATTTGACGCGACTAAACTCAAATCCACGATCGTTCACTCCCATTTCTTGCGTTTTTAATATTACTTCCCCAGTAATTGTGGCACGAGAATGGATAAAAAGACCGATCAAACTTTTGACGCGAAATCTCGATCGGGCTAAATACCGCCAAATACCCCAAAGGCGCACAGTGCACACCTTACTCGTTGTAAGGTGTGCACGCGGGCACCCGCAAGCTAAGTATTGTGGTTTAACTAAGCAACTGCCAAATAAGACTCTAGGGCTTCGGAACCACCGATCAACTTGCCGTCGATAAATACTTGCGGCACAGTTGTAGCCCCAGTCATAGCCCGGAGCGATCGAGTTGTGATCTCCCGACCCAAGACGATTTCTTCATAATCCAAGCCATGTTTACTCAGCAGTGCCTTAGCCTTAGCGCAGAAGGGACAGCCCATTTTTGTAAACAGCGAAACTAGCTTCGGCTTGGCTGCTGCGGAGTTGATGTAGTTGAGCATCGTCTCGGCATCGGACACTTTGAAAGGATCGCCCGGTTCATCAGGCTCAATAAACATTTTTTCAACCAAGCCATCTTTTACCAGCATCGAATAACGCCAAGACCGCTTGCCAAAGCCTAAATCTGTTTTGTCTACCAGCATTCCCATGCCTTCGGTAAATTCGCCGTTACCGTCGGGAATTAACGTCACATTGTCTGATTCTTGGTCTTTGGCCCACTCATTCATCACAAAGGTGTCGTTGACGGAAATACAAACGATTTCATCTACGCCGTTTTCTTTAAAAACTTTGGCCAATTCGTTGTAACCGGGGAGGTGCGTTGACGAACAAGTGGGAGTAAAAGCTCCTGGCAGCGAGAACACTACTACGGTTTTACCTGCAAATATATCATCGGTGGTGACATCCACCCACTCGTTGTCTTTGCGAGTGCGAAAGGTGACTTTAGGTACTCTTTGACCTTCTTGGTTCGTCAGCATGATTTTAAATTTTTGGGTACTTGGGTTCAATTCCTTTGCTTTTTATAGCGTACTCATAACGAGTATGAGTTGTCAAGGGCAGGCGAGTTTTTTTCTCGGACTTGGGCGCGCGCGAGATCAGTTCATTGTCTTTGCGACAGCTAGCAGATTTAACTGCCAGCCGGGAAGTCCCTCGGTATATTCAGAGGGGACATATCTGAGCGCTGCGCCCCGTACCCCTTGGGAATTACGCCCGCGTGATGGAAAGAAGCGTCGGATGTCGCGGACGGAAGCCGACAATTATTCTTTTATGTCCCTTGATAATCTGGAAATACTCTGGTAATATATTAGTAAGTGGGGGTGGAACTACCTCACTATAAAAAGCCTTTGTAAAAAAGCAAACAAGAAGCCTGCGGTCTAACGGTACTCCGTTGACCGTCAGGTTTGTTCACAACTTGCTGTTTAAGGATCGCGAATTAAATAACTTACAATTTTAATTGTTATTGTGGGATGGGCGTCCCGCCCGTCCTTTTTGGACGG
>NZ_JAUBTS010000045.1:0-59410 GCF_036705105.1 Microcoleus sp. B9-D4 | reverse complement strand
TTAATTAATTGACGTTTTATATCGGCTTGTAATCTTTCAAATATTTTTACAAAAACATCAATATCTCTCTGCTTACTAGCCTTGGAAAAAGTTGATATATCTCAATACGGTTTACTTAAGGCTTGGGAGGCTTTAAAATTTTAAAAACAGGAGAATTAATTTTTATTCCAGTACCTCTGTGTTTAACTTTTTTGGATTTAAATTTTGAAACAGGTTTTTTCACAACTCTTGGGTTGTTTCTCGCTCACTCTTTGCGGTAAAGTTGCATCAAGTATCTCCAAATTCAACCAAGTTAAAAAAAGGGGATTTCATGTGCTTATAGCCGCTGAAATTTGGGAACAGCACGACGAATAACTCGTAATGTACCCGTGAAAGAGATACTTAATGGGGAAATTTCTGCACTATGCGCTGTTTGACAAATTAATGACCTCACAGCCCAATGTCCTAATAATAGGCCATAAATTTCTTGCACTACTTCTCTTGGTCTTTGAGAACGAACATGAGTTTTTCGTTCCCCGATATGTACTTTGAATTCATCAATTGTATTTTCCACTTCCCAACGTTGATGATATTCGGCAGCTAATAACTTTGCCGGAAATTTTTGAGAGTCCAATAAATTTGTAATTAAACGATAGTTAATTTCTGCTGTTGGGTCGTTTAAGTTTTCAATTCTGTACTCAATTACTCTGATTTGGATTGGTTTAAATCCTTTTTTTCTGAATTTGCCTGGGGGATTAATAAAACTTAAGTAAGAACCATCTTCTAGTTGTGTTTCCTTGAGGAATTTAACATTTGATGGAATTCGTCCTAAATAGTTAGAACCCTTGATGAGCGTGGCTGACACCATCGCATATGAATGCAAACCTCTATCCCACATTAACAGCATTTCTTTAGTAACTGAGCTCCATAACCTTAACGCTATGACTCTTTCTCCCATCTTGTATGGGCATATTAAAGCATCAAATATTAAGTGTGTTCCTGCTTCTACTAAAATAACTAATCTAGCTTTTGGAAAAGCAGCTCTTGTACCTGGACGGCTACCTGGACGCCCAAAAACTCTAGCATTTTCATCACTGTCTGGGATGTCTAAACAGGTTCCATCTATTGCTACAACTCTCAATCCATTCAGAAAAGCTCCCACTGTTTCAGTTGTAGCCATTGGTCGTACTAACTGATGAAATAACTGGCTCATTACAGAAGGGCATAATCTTTTTCGGGCTTTAGTAATAGCTGCCTTGCAGGGAGTTTTCCAGAATTTACCAGTTTTCAACCAGACTTCATTAAGTCCATCAATCAGATTTTTTAGTACGTCCCGCATTGAGTCTTTTGACCATAGGCTCATTGCTACGATTAAACATACTACCAGTTGTGATGGTAGCGCACGATGCCGTTTTTCTCTTGCTTTTGTTTTCAGGATAGCCGCTTCTATTTCTGTTGATGGAATAGCTACCTCTATTGCTTTGAATACCTCGCTAATTTTGAGCTTGGGAGATTCTAATAATAATTTTTTGTACGGCACTATACTTGATTTACTTTTTTTCACATCATACCTAGTTTATCACTTGTTCGATCTTAAGTAAACCGTATTGGTCTATATACTACGGAAGCTATTACAACATTTGACCATGATTTTTGGAGTTTGGCTGACGGAAAAGTAGTACCTCATGGAATTTACGATCTGCAACATAACCGAGGATATTTAAACCTGGGAATCAGTAAAGACACGAGTGAATTTGCTTGTGAATCGATTAAATTATGGTGGGTTAATTACGGAAAATTTATCTACCCTCAAGCCGATTCAATTTTGATAAAATGCGATGGCGGTGGCAGTAATAATTCCAATCATCATATCTTTAAATCGGATTTACAAAAATTAGTTGACGAGCTAGGGATAGAAATTAGGCTCGCACACTATCCTCCCTATACATCGAAGTATAATCCGATTGAACATCGTTTATTTCCTCACGTAACCAGAGCCTGTCAAGGAGTAATTTTTACTCCTCTTGAGTTAGTGAAAAAACTCATGGCAAAAACTCATACTAAAACCGGGCTTTCTGTGGTAGTAAATGTGATTGATAAAATTTATGAAACTGGTCGAAAAGTAGCTAAGGGATTTAAAGAAACAATGAAAATTATTTTTGATGAATATTTACCAAAATGGAATTATCGTGCAGTTCCGACTATTTAGCAGACGCTAAAGTTATTAAATTTTCATTCCTGAGTTCAACCCCATCAGACATCGTACTAGACAGAAAGCTTTTTTTGGCTTTCAAACGGGCGATATAATTCGTGCTATTTTGCCTACTGGGAAATTTGCCGGAACTCATGTTGGGCGCTTAACAGTTCGCGCAACGGGGGTGTTTGAAATGGTTACACAGGTCGGCAAGGTTAGCCCCGTTAGGGCTAAATATTGCCTTGGGGTTCATCGAGTCGATGGATACAGTTATGCCACATAATCCACTTTTGTCCACTGAATCAGCGATTAGATTTGATCCGATCGCCCTTAAGTTTTCCAGGCCCAGGGGCGATCGCTTTTCCGTGGGTACATCCTCAGCATAGTTCATTCGCTGCTGCAAGTCAAGCGATACGACAAAAAATATTGCCTATACGGCAAAACAAGTGTTAGTGAAGGTTGCAGGATGCTAACATCACCTTGCAAAGTCCTGGCTAGTAGTTGAGCACCCGCAGTGATCCGTTGGAAATTGGCAGTTGTAATGGCCGATCGCAATATCAGCAATAAAGAATTGGCAGCTAGAGTTGGGATGCACCCAACATCTGTTTCTAAAATCAAAACCCGCCGCCGGCTGACAAGAATTGATGAAACAACTCTTGATGCTTTGTGCAAAGCACTAAACTGCCAACCGGGAGATTTAATGGTGTATGAGGAGGAAAATTCCGATCGCACTTAAAAACCGACTGCGATCGTTAGTAGTGTTGACAGCGACGCACCCTACACATTCGTGAAGCGAAGCTATCCCGTAGGGAATCGCACAATTTCGACTGCAAAAACGCGAGCAAACTCAGCGACAAGGATCGATCGCACTCGATCGACCTCAATTCCGGGGATAAACTGCTCTAAACTGCCAACAGGTTGATCGGGAATCCCGCAAGGTACAATTTGCCCAAAGCCTGCGAGATCGGGACAAACATTTAAAGCAAAACCGTGCATCGTAATCCAGCGGCTGACTTTAATGCCGATCGCACCTACCTTGCACCCATCCACCCAAACCCCAGTCATACCGGGAACCCGCGAACCCTTCAACCCGCAAACTTCCAGCACCCCCAGCAGCACTTCCTCCAACTGCCGCAAATACCAGTGCAAATCAGGCTGGTGACGGCGCAAATTTAAAATCGGATAGCCCACCAATTGGCCCGGACAGTGGTAAGTCACCTCGCCGCCCCGCTCAACTCGGTGCAGTTCCGACTGAGTTTGGCTTGGGTCAAATTTCAGAAATTCCAGCTTTGCTCCCATTCCCAAAGTGTAAACCGGCGGATGTTCCAGCAAAATCAGGACATCTGGCAAATCTGGTTTGTCGCGGCGTTCTTGCACGAGTTTTTGCTGGATTTCCCAAGCTTGGGAGTAGGGAACTTGTCCCCAATCGAGGAGCAAGCAGGGTTGTGCATTTAGCGGTTGAGGGATGAGAGGAGAAATCATGCAAAAAATCAAGAGTGTTATTACGGAATATTGGCGCAGTTTAAATCAAGAATTGTCAACATATAATAAAAGATTTGGAAGATAAGTGTTTTCCCGAATACATAGTGCTACTGTATAAAATATACCCAAGTTACAGAAGGGAGGGAGCTCTATGAAGCTTGTTATCCAGGGTAAAAATATAGAAATCACCGATGCGATTCGCGAGTACGTCAATCAAAAGGTTGAAAAGGCAGTTAGCCATTTTCAAAATTTGACTACAGAAGTGGACATACATCTATCGGTGGCTCGTAACCCCAGGATCAATCCTAAGCAGACTGCTGAGGTGACAATTTATGCTAACGGCAGCGTGATTCGGGCTGAAGAAAGCACGGAAAGCCTGTATGCCAGCATCGATTTAGTTGCCGACAAGATAGCTCGTCAACTGCGGAAATTTAAGGAAAAACGCCACGACAACAAGACCCACAGTAGTGTTAAAACGGTTACGGCAGTTGAAGAACATCCTGTAGTAGCGGATCTAATTGGCGATCGAACTCCCGAACTTCCTGCTGAGGTGGTACGGACTAAGTATTTTGCAATGCCTCCAATGACTGTGCAACAAGCTTTGGAACAATTGCAGATTATCGATCACGATTTCTATATGTTCCGTAATGCGGAAACAGACGAAATTAACGTACTCTACGAACGCAAGAGTCACGGCGGCTATGGAGTTATCCAACCCCGCCACAGCAACGGTAACGGTAATAGCAAAAATGGCAAAACTGCCGAAAGCGCTACATCTGAAAAATCGAGTGTTGCGAAAAGCTAGATAATTGCTGAGTGCTAATTGTTAATGGGTGCAAGCCGTTAGCAAAAAAGGACTAAAGTCCTTACTACGAACTACGAGTTTTTAGTAAGGACTTTAGTCCTTTCTTGTTTTTTTAGAGAATCAGGACTGAGGTGTTCACTACGAACAAGTGGTAAAATCTGTCTTTACCAGCTAGCTGTATCTCGCGACTAAATCTTTCGCTGCTTGTCGGTGTTTTTCTACCAAACTCGGCGGGGAAAGCACTTGGGGGCTATCCATATATCTTTGCACCCACACACTGAATTCGTTCAGGGAGGGATGGGGCAAATTTATCTGATAATTAACATACAGCAGCTTGCCAAAACTGTCCCTCGGCCCTTCCTTAATTTTTTGTCGCGGGTGTCGCCGATCTCCCTCTAGACTCCTTGCGCTGTCTGGGGTGTAGAATGGAGGTGAAACTAATTGAATGGAATGTATGCGGAAGTTAGTTTTCTCAGATACAGAAATGTTTTATCGTGAGCTAAAGACAGCCTTGGAGCAAAGTGAGCAAGTTGAAGTTATTACAGACTACGAGCGATATTCAGACCTTCCAGAGAAGTTAAAAACCATTTTTGAGTTACACAAGAACAAATCGGGAGAGTGGGTAAATATAGCTACAGGCGCATTCATCCCTTCTTCTGCTGGGGTTACTACAATTAACTACTCTGCCCTCTATATTTTTGCTGGTGCAGGTGCAGGTGCTATTCTTGGATTTATAGTTGGTGGCCCTGTTGGAGCAGCAGTTGGCGGTGGTATCGGAGCCATAGTTGGAACTCTTGCTGTTGTGACATCAAGCGGAAGGCATCATGTAGATATAGAAATTGATGCGAATGGTAAACTCCGGCTTAAGATTAGCCCAATCCATTGAACAACACGACACTCCCCACTGGCTGGGGAAACTAATTGAATGGGAAGTTTGTTAACTCTGGGGTCAAGTTTGATAATCTGTGTTGGTGCTCCCCACTGGCTGGGGAAACTAATTGAATGGAAACTGACCTGCATCGGCGCAAGGGTCGCACCAAATTTGTTGGCCCAACTCCCCACTCGCTGGCGAAACTAATTGAATGGAAACGCGCCGCCTGCACTGCGATTTTCGCGCCAATATCGCAGAAACCGGGTTTTTTAGCTAATCTGCTAGATACAGCAAATCATTTTCGTAAAAAAACCCGGTTTCTGGCCACCCGCGCGCCATCTAACTTTTGATGGTTTCTAAAGTTTTGAGTGATTCTGCAACGTGTGCTTTGAAGTCTAACATGGAGTCAAAAATATGCTTGACAACGCCTTCTTTGTCAATGACATAAGTTACTCTACCGGGCATAATCCACAGTGTAGCTGGAACTCCATATAATTGCCGAACTTTGTTGCCAGTATCGCTCAGCAGTGTAAAGGGTAGCTGATATTTGGCAGAAAATTGCTGGTGCGATTGTTGCGAATCTTCGCTAATTCCTATGACTTCTGCACCTGCGTCTTTGAAGACTTCGTAGCTATCTCGAAAAGCGCAAGCTTGGGTGGTGCATCCGGGTGTGTCGTCTTTGGGATAAAAGTAGACTATGACGTTTTTTTTCCCTTTAAAATCTTTGAGGCTGACTGATGTGCCAGTTTGAGATGGTAAGGTAAAATCGGGTGCGGTGTCTCCTACTTTGACGGTCATGTTTTTTTTACTTAGTAGATCTGTTGGCGTGAAAATTTAACTTTTGTTATTGTACTGTTTTTTGTGACCAATAGTTCGCAGTTGCGATCGCCCAATTCGGTATCATCCCATTTTTGCTTTCTCGCACTTCTAAAAAAAACCGTTTTTACCAAATCTAGATGCAGCCGACGATTCGCAGTTACGCGGATTAATTCGAGAGGCTTTTTTGAACCGCACATCCACCGAGATTAACGCAGATTCTGATTAACAATGGGATGGGCGGCGCTGAAGCGTTACTACTGAGATGTTGCACCATTCTCAATAAGCTTTTTAGGAACAGGCTTTTCGGCCTGTTCCACAAGAAAATTCACTCTGTGTGGAACAGGCCGAAAAGCCTGTTAAGCGAGAATGGTGCAAGATGTGAGTTACTACAAACTTACTTGTTATCGCCCTTTAGTTAAATTTTTTAATTCCCGCCATATTGGAGGAACTTGGCCGGAGTGTGTGCGGGGCTGGGTGAGGATTCCTTGAGTGGGACTGAACAGCAATGATAGCACAAATAATCCAGATGCAACTAAAACTATTGCCGGCCCGGATGGCAAGTTATAAAAGTAGCTGAGATACATTCCGCTAATGCTGGAAATAACTCCGATTATTGCGCCTAAAATCATTACTTGGTGCAGGCGAGTGACTAGGAGATAGGCGGTACTTGCGGGTGTAATTAATAGGGACAAAACTAGCACTACGCCCACGGCTTTGAGGCTGGCAACTATTGTGAGGGCGATGAGTACCATCAGTCCGAAGTTGAGCAGGTTTACTGGCAAACCTGTTGCTTGGGCTCCTAATGGATCGAATGTGTAAAATAGCAGTTCTTTGTAAAAGAATACTACAACTAATAAGACTACGGCGACTATGACGGCTGTGTCGATCGCATCTTCGACTGTAACGCCGAGGATGTTGCCGAAAAGAAAGTGGTTGAGGTCGATTTTGTTGTCTTTTTGGACGATCGTAATTAGGGTGATGCCGAGGGCGAAGAATGCCGAAAATACGATGCCCATTGCCGCGTCTTCTTTGATTGTTGATCGAGCTTTGATCCAAGCTATGATTACTGTACTCAAAACTCCGGCAATGAAAGCGCCGATAAAAATATTTGCTCCGAGGATAAATGCGATCGCCAATCCCGGCAAAACCGAGTGGCTAATGGCGTCTCCGAGCAAGGCCAGCCGCTGTACCATTAGGTAGCTGCCGACGATCGCGCAGACGATGCCGACGAGAATGGCAATTATGAGCGATCGCTGCATGAATCCGTACTGTAACGGCTCAATTAAGGTTTGTATCATAAAATTATAAAATCACAGCTAACTAATGACTAACAACCAAACTAAACCGGTTTGATCTGAGATATTGCACCATTCTCAATAAGCCTTTTATGAACAGGCTTTTCGGCCTGTTCCACAAGAAATAAAATTCACTCTTTGTGGAACAGGCCGAAAAGCCTGTTCTTGAGGCTTGTTCCACAAGAAAGAAAATTCACTCTTTGTGGAACAGGCCGAAAAGCCTGTTCTTGAGAATGATGCAAGATGTGAGTTTGATCCGAGATTTATCGTTGCCCAATTCAAGATTATCAAAAAAACCTGGTTCAAGAGTGTAAATCCTAGATTAATGAGGGCTGGCTAATTAAGCTGCTTGTCCGGCAAAGAACATTACTTGTCCGCCGTAGGCGCGGTAAAGGTTTTCTTTTGTTAGGACTTCTTGGCGGGAACCAGCGGCAATCAATTCTGTATTGAGCAAAATTAAATCATCAAAATTGGTAATTGATTCGCCTAAGTCGTGGTTGACTACTAAGACGATTTTCCCAGCATTGGCTAGCTGGTGGAAGATGTCGAAAATGATATTTTGAGTTTTTTGGTCAACGCCGACAAACGGCTCGTCAAAGCAGAAAATAGCAGCTTCTTGGGCTAATGCTCTAGCTAGAAATACTCGCTGTTGCTGTCCGCCGGAAAGTTGTCCGATCGGTCTGTCTTTGTAAGCACTCATGCCTACTCTTTCTAAGGCATCGGCGGCAGTGCGGCGGCTAGCTGCTGAGAAGCGGCGGAACCATCCGGCTTTTCTGACTCTTCCCATCATCACGACATCCCAAACTGTGGCGGGATAGTTCCAGTCAATTTGCGATCGCTGGGGCACGTAGGCTACTGTTTCGAGTCGATCGGCGATCGCTTCTTCGCCCCAGGTAACAGTGCCGCGATCGGCGGGAATTAAGCCCAACATTGCTTTGATTAGCGTGCTTTTGCCGGCACCGTTGGGCCCAATAATACCCGTCAGCCTTCCCGGTTTGACGGAAAGATTGATATCTCTGAGTGCCTCTACCGTGCGGTAGTTTACTGCTAAGTGCTTAACAGCGATAATTTCAGTGTCGGTAGCGCTGTCTTTGAGGTGGCAAACCATTTTAGACCAAGGATTCTCGTTGGGCAAGGCGGCGGTATTCATGGCGGTGACTCTATCTCCTTTTTATTAAGTTTACTGTAAAAATGAAAACAATATGAAATCATCGGTAAATAGGAATAATCTGGAACGCAGGAGAGGTAGATAATGGGACAGTGCAAGCTCGAAACCCCTCAAACCATAGGTTTGGCGGCGAAAATCTCAAGTCGGTTAAAACTCAGATGTTGCACCATTGTCAAGAACGGGCAAGATGCCCGTTCCACAAAGAATCAGTTTTCTTGTGGGGTGGGCATCCTGCCCGTCAAGAACGGGCAAGATGCCCGTTCCACGAGTGAGTTTTCTTGTGGAACAGGCATCTTGCCTGTTCCTAAGCAAGTTATTGAGAATGGTGTCAGATGTGACTTAAAACTGATATCTTCCACCCTTCTCAAGAAGGGGCAAGATGCCGGTTCCACAAAGAGTGAGTTTTCTTGTGGAACAGGCATCTTGCCTGTTCCTAAGCAAGTAATTGAGAATGGTGTCAGATGTGAATTAAAACCGACGGCAATAGTGAAGCAACTTTATAAAGGGGAGTTTAGCGGTGAGTCGGGGATTGAAACAGCCCGCCCTGGATTGGACAAGTCCAAGGTATTTTGGATTAGAAGTATTGCCTGCGGCATTTTGACTTTGGGTTTATTTAGTTGCGCTCAAACTCAGGGCGATCGCCTCTCTCCAGAGGCAGATGCTAAACCGAAGGTAGTTGCTACGAGCACAATTATTGAGGATTTGACCGATCGAGTAGCGGGCGACGAAATTCAGTTAACAGGAATTTTGCAGCCGGGAACCGATCCGCACGTTTACGAACCGGTGCCAAAAGATTCTCAAGCCTTAGAACAAGCTAACTTAATTTTGTATAACGGTTACAATTTGGAACCGGGATTAATTAGGATGATGAATGCCGCCGGAATTAAGGCGCGGAAATTAGCAGTGGGGGAAGTAGTCAAGCCTTTGCTAATGAATAAACAAGGCAATACCGTACCCGATCCGCACGTTTGGGGAAATGTGGAAAATGTAGTTCAAATGGTGGAAGCAATTCGGGATGCGCTAATCGAACTGTCGCCGGAAGATAGGGAGAAGTTTACGCAGAATGCTGTGAAACTTACTGAAGAGTTAAAACGTTTGGATATTTGGATCGAACAAGAGATTAAAACCATCCCCGAAAATAAGCGCGAATTAGTAACAACTCACGATGCTTTTCAATATTACAGCCGCGCCTACGGATTGGGAAGTGCGGGCAGTTTGATCGGGATTAGTACGGAGGAACAGCCCAGCGCTCAAACGGTGCAAAAGTTAGTAGAATCGGTGAAAGCTGCGGGAGTTCCTGCTATTTTTGCCGAGACTACAATTAACCCGCAACTGATTAGAACAGTGGCGGAGGAAGCGGGGGTGAAATTGGCGGCGCAGCCACTTTATTCGGATTCGATTGGTGCCGTCGGAAGCGAGGGCGATTCTTATGTGAAAATGATGTCGGCTAATACTCGCGCCATCGTCGAAGCTTTGGGGGGGAAATACACGCCGTTTGAAGTTAGCAAGTAGCAAGTATGGTGCCCCGGAAGAGTTTTATTTTCTCTGCGGGGTGACAGCTAGCTGACGCAGCCTACAAGTTTCAGTAGGCTGGCATTGCATAAGTCTTTGATTGATACAGAAACCGCAGATGCAAGGCAGATAAACGCAGATAAACGCAGATTATTGAAGGAATTGAAAGCTTGGGAATGCAAGAGGTCTAGTTTACCTGCTTCGACAAAATTAAATTGAGCACGTTCAATTCGTTGGAACTTAAAAGATATTTATCTGTAAAAATCTTTTCTCGGCTTTGTTCTAAACTGTAGCTTCTAAACACGATAAATGGAAAGTCTTGATACTTGTGCCCGATCGGCATTACACTATCTACAGGGTAGATCGATCGCACATAAGCCGACAAAATATCCCGAAACCGCCTGTCTTCCGGTTCTTCTAGCTTGCTGTCAGCAAAATACTCCTGCATCTCCTCCCCGCTGACAAAAGCAAACAGCGGTATGGCATAATAGCGATCGAACTGCTGACTCTGCTCTTCAAAATACTGAGTTTTCTCCACATCGCTGTTGAGAAATTGCAAAAGCTCGATCGCACCTCCTCTAATTGCCGATATTACATTCTCCGGGGACGAATCGCTATCCCTAATTAGACACATTTTGGGCAGCAACTTCTTCTCTAGACATTCCTTAATTTCTCGATGAAGCCGCATCTGGTATGTTTCTACCAAATTTTGCTTAGCTAGAGGTACGAGCAACAAACTACCGCAAACATGACCGAGTTCTAAATTATCATAGCTCAACAAACCATCAAGAGGATTGCACTTTTCCAAAAATTTACGATTAAAATCCTCCCGCATTTCCAGATAGGAATCGCCCTTTTGACGAGACTTATCAGAATTTTTCAAAAGAAACTCCCCGCGACCCAAAAGCTGTTCCAGACTCGTATAAACCTCCTTAAACAACATATTTCCTCGCTGGCTCTCGCTCTTTAATGTCTTAATTAGAGCCGCCATTTTGCTGCTAAAAGTATCCCCTACTGCGGAAACCGACTTACCACCGATGGGAATGATCAAAAACTTTTCCCTACCTAAATAACCGTATCCCGAAATTCGCGTCATCACCGCCGTCTTCAGAATTAGCAATAAATTCAACAAACTCAACTTGCTTTCTTGCAGAGAAAGTTCCGCATCATCAGCGTAATAAACTGCGGTATCAGATAGGTAAAAAACCAATTCTTTGTCTTCACCATCAAGGGTTTTACCGTTGTCATCTTCCCCGCGTCCCCGATAAATCACCTGTATGATTTCCATCAGATTTTTCTCAATTTGGAAGCGGGGAATATCCACTAAAATATGCTTAGTTTTTGGGAAAGAAAGTCCACGACTTCCCGATGCAGTCATAAAGATTACTGTAGCTGTATTTTTGTATTTCTGTATTTTTTCTTTCTCCTCTTCCGAGATATTCGCGTGAATTTCCAGATAACCAGTAAAAGCCTCAAACTTTTCGCGACTAGCTTTAATTTTTTCAATTAATTCTGCCAATCTTTGCTTGTTTTGAATATATACTATAATTTGTTCCACACCGGGGATTGCTAATCGCTGATTGATATCCTCAATTATTTCAGATTGTACCCGCTTGACTAAATTACTATTCTGTTTTAAAGGCGCATTTTCACTGTATTTAACAGTTTCGACAAATACCTTATAAGTTATTTCTAAACTGCGCGCAGGGTAGGAATTCGCATTAATCACCTTTGCAGCTAGATTGTTAAAGTTAAAAGGAATGACTTGTAAAGGTTGAAGTTCTTCCGAATCTTTCGCTAACTTTTTAAAATAGATTTTGTCCGGTTCCGGTGACGTGTTATCAAGGTGTTGTTTGATGACATCGCAGTCCACAATCGAAGCATCTGCGACAATAATTTTAGTATTAAAGCCGTGTTCTCGCTTGTGCAACTCATGTTTTTTGACAATCTTGGCAATTCCGGCTAAAAACTCAACGCCACCATCATCTCCCGTAATTTCATCTATCATAATAAAAATATGTTTGATGCGACGGGATATTTCTTGCATCTTAGCGGGAATGACCCGTTTGTCCCGTTTATTGTAAGTATCTTGAAAAATTTTATCTAAATGCTCTAGGGTATTTTGTCGGTTTTCTTTCATCTTCACCGATTGAATAGAAACGGTAGCTACGATATTATTAGATACCTGGCAATTTATCAGCGCGTATATACCTTCGCAAATGCTCTTAAGCACTCCATTTCCTTTGGGATTAATGGGTTTAATTACTGTTTCTCCCTTTTTTTCAAGTTCTGATTGATGATATTCCGTCCTCTTAATTTCTGAATCATCCTTGAGGAAGCGAACAGCTTTTTTTGTCAAATCTTCGCGATATTTATTCGATGCGTACTTGACGGTACAGTGTCCTGAATTACTTTTGATGATATCGGCGTTAGTGTTAATACAAAATAATCGATCGTTGCACAGCAAACCCGTATTTTTATCTTGGAATTTTTCGATAATATCCAAGTTTACTTGTTTGCGGGGACTGACGTACAGGAATAAGAAACCGTCCTCGATATGGCTTTTGAGGAAATTGGCGATCGCAGTTGTTTTCCCAATTCCCGGATTCCCCGTCAAAAAGATATAATTTTCATCAGATAGAAGCGCTTTCACAATCAATTCAGCGTGAGCATTTCGCAGGTCTAATCCGCGAGAAATTTGCAAGTCATCTGCCAGTTTATCTGATATAATATCTATGGAATTAACAAAGTTATCGATCCGTTCTGTATGAGGTACAGGTTCAGTGACATTTTTCCCAATTTCTAACAGAGAATCAACAAACTTTCTGCCTTCTTTAAAACTGCGAGCCGCGTTGAGTTGAATAACATTTAAAACTTCGGTGCGAGCATCACTAATCTCTTTACCTTTCGCTTCATTCTGGTAAATTTGGGCACAAGTTGCTAATAATTTAATTTTGTCCGTGCGTAGGGAAATAGCGCTAATATTGCGATCGCCATAACCAACCACATTAAACAAAACCTCAGCATCACTGGAAATTATACCTGTTTGTTGCAAAAATCCATAGAAGCTGTGAGCGTAGCTACCCGCCTGAATCAGCTTAGCGCTTTCCTTATCCTTATACTTAAAAGCTGTAAAATAGCGTTTTAAATCCTCCGAGAAATCCACACCCAAAGTGCTGGTATCCATCCGCAGATTAGAAAACACACTTTTCGATCGCAAATAGCTAATTTCTCTCATCAAATATTTTCGTATCACCTCTATTTCATTGATATCCTCCGGTTTGGGAGCTAGCGTCGGAGAAAACACAGACAAATCAACGCAGAGAATTCTAAACTCATTTCCATACTGTAACAGCATCAGCGTATCAGCCTGCAAAAACTCACCCTTTTTCGAGTAGCGGCGGATGTACGAGTTAATCTCATCATCTGATAAACTAAGTTTGGCAGTTGTAAACTGAGACAATAGCTCTTTAAACGCTTCTTTATCACCCTTGTTATAGGTTCTGATACTATTAGCATCACTAAAACTGCACTGACAATACACAATTTCCAACCGCTGCAAATTCCAGCCAGTAGAGTTGACGTACTCCCGGAAAAAATTCAACCCACCCAAAAAACCTTTTTGGACAAAAAACAAACTCCATTTTTCAACGATTTCAGCATCTAAACTAGCCAGCAGATTGGCTTCTCTGACGATTTCCGCCGTCATCTTTGGCAATTTGAGCCTCTGCAAATCCCGACGGTAGGAATTACCAAAATTGTGAGCTAAATTTTCCCGCTGAATATATGCCAGAATCCCGATATTGAATCCTACTTCAAACAGCCGTCCAAAATCTTCACCGATCATAATTGTGTACTTCCCTTAGTGACATTTAAGACTTCTCTTACCTTATTCAAAAAAGCCAATGAGTTAAAATCTGCACTCCCGCCCGGATGACTAAACACAGATAAAGCACCAACGGATTCATCGCCGATAATATGAGCGTAGGGGTCAAGTTTCAAACTAATGTGTTGACGGGCTTCATACCTAGAAAAGTGAAAGATGGTTAAATAGTGCAGTAAAGTATCTTTAATTTCACCATCGTACATCAAACCTTGGCGAATATCTTGGTCATCCAGAATGCCTTCATATATATTCAAAAGTGTCGAGTAAGAAATCACACCGTTGTAAAAATTCTTTTCTCCTTGCTCTACTTTGATACCATTAAACAGATTAAAGAACATCACAGCTTGTTGACTGGGATCTTTTGATAAACTTTCCAGTTCCGTTGTATCCTGAATGTAGAAAGATTCTCCCTTGTGTCCTAAAGGACTTCGGACGTAATATTTATCAAAAAATACCGGATAAATCTTGATATCTTGCCGATCTCCTTTCAAAGTTTGGATAAGTTTTTTAGACATAAAAAACAATTGATCGTCTTCATCAGTCTGGGTAATGTGTAGCGTGCTTGTATAAGGTGCTTGTGCAATATACAGAAAATTGCGATAGCCATGCTTGTAAAGCTGGCTGACAGTATCTTCAAGAATTGACGGCTGACTGTAAAGGTGTTGAACGCTGTAGTTTTCAGACAAGGTTTTCAGCATTCCAACTTGAATTGTATCTTCTGATAGGCGTTTAATTCCCGCAACTTCGCCTAACAAACAAGTTTTTCTCTGAAAGCGATCGCTATTACCTTTTCTTGCATCGCTTTCGCAACTGGAGACGACAATAATTGCTAAATTGTCCAACTCTGGAGATAGTGGAACATTCCGAAATTTAAACTTTTTAGGCAAAATTGAATACAGGGAACTCAAACCATTGCGGATACTGTAGCCATTTACTTTTCCCTTGATGCGAAACCCTTGAGAAGTCGATCGGTATTTTTCACTAAAAAGATGAGACAATGTTTTGGAAATGTTAGCCATAAACTTTTCCGACGGCGAAGGGTTATTGTGGTCGCCTTCGTGAAGTCTCACCATCGGAATAAACAAATTCTTTTTTGCTTTATTTAACAATATTTCTAGGCAAACATAAGACAGTAGCGAAACAGCAAATTTGTAAACAAACGCTGCATCCGATTTCAAACCATCCTTGCTGTCTAAACGTTTATTGTTATAACGAAACAACAGCAATTTATACTGTTCGCAAAAACTGCTGCTATATACACTCATCATAGTTTGTGGAACCCACATTACAGGCAAAGCATCGATGCCCTTAATATTATATTCTAGACTGAAATTTTGGAATTGATCTGTAGGAAAATAGCGGACATCTTCGATAGTGATAGTGACTGGTAGTTGACAGATAGCTGTTTCGTTGATACTAGATTGTTCGACGGCAATATACTGAAGTGATTCTTTAGGATTTCGTTGCAGAACATCATTGAAAAATCTACCTTGGGTTGAATCACGATCCAGGTCTTCTAGGATGCCTCTTTTGACGCTTATATGCCGCGGTTCTGTGCGAGTTGGCAAAATTGTCTGCCTATCTAGAAAGTTTTTTAATAGTTGCTTGAGACGGTCTATTTTAACTTCAATATGATAAGCATTTAAACCTTTTTTTATACCTCTAAATATCCGCTTTTTCGCCAGTTCATCAGAACCTTGCAATACAGGTATTACTCCGGATTCAAAGCTTTGTCTCGGATCGTAAGTTAGTTCGGAGTCAGGGTTGTAATCCGGTGCTAAAGGATTGCTTAGAGAAGCAAATACAAAATAGTACAATACTGCTATCTTTAATACCTTGCGAATGAATGTTTCGCTACTGTAACTATCGGCTAATTCTGCTTTGTGTTCATCACTCTCAGGATTTAGCAAATTCAGGTTATAATCAAAAACAGGTTCACCGCCGCGGGCTTGAACTTCGTTGCCAAATTTTAGTTTTAAACCGAAAATATATTTACGTTCGCTCAGATGGGTGTCTGTGGTTTCTCCTAAATAACCTGCTACAATCGGAATGATGGGAAGTGCATCTAAAACTTCTGCTCTGGAAAACATATCTCGGTAATTAACTGAGACCCCGGCATAATTGACATTATAATAGCCATCTTCTTTAGTGCGATCGCTAATGTATGCTTCGAGCAACCTAATCCGCCGGATCAAGTCTTCTAAATAAATGATACCAACACTATCTGTGCTGCTGGTGCGGATGTGTTCTAGCAGATACTCCAAGTAGGTAATCTTAGCTTCTTTATTCAGCTTACCGAGAGTTTCTTTGTCTACAAGTTTGAGCAATTTATGGAAATCAGAATTTTCATCTTTAACCTGTTCATCCAGCCGATGATGCAGTTCTTGCTTATCGCTTTCAGTGTCAGTATTTTCATCAATATAATGCTCTAAACCCTCCTTCAGTTGTTGCTGAAAGATGTCTGAATCTCGCACAGCAATCGTCAATTTATGCAGCTTTAAAATTGCAGTTGTTCCAACAGTATTTGGGCGCTGCAAAGTTAGCTTCTTTTTTGCTAAGGTAGGAGAGGATTTGGCAAAATCGTATTTAAAACCTAAATCGGTGCCACTTCCCTGAAAAGCTGGTGATTCTAAAGGCTCAATTAAGCTAGCTACAAAATTTTCAATAGCATCATTCCCTCCCACAACAGATGCTAAATGTTGTCGCAAATGTTCTCTAATTTTTCTGATTTGACTGCCAAATCGAGTTTCAACTTCCGCCGGAAAATTGACTGTAGCAGAATGTGCTTGACGTTCAAAAGAACTCAAAGGCGGCAACACTTGCGAAGTGGCTATTTGAGCTGCTACCGCATCAATATCTATTAACAAACGACGGGAATCGCCCGAAACGCTAAAGGGATTATTTCCCTGCAAAATTTCTAAAATCTTGTCCAGCAAATCGCCATAGTCCACTGGAACTAAATCGCTGTCACCCAATCTTAAGCTGTTCACCCTGTTAACCCCTTCAAAAAGCTTGAATCCACTCTTTCACATCGTACTCAGTCCAAACCCCATTTACCCAATAAGGATCGGCTTCCACCAATTGTCGCACAGCGGCCTCATCTTCAGCTTCGTAAATTGCAAAAACTTTTGTTAAATCTTTCGTTGGCCCGATCGTACTTAACACACCCGATTCCTTCTGCTTAGCCAATCCGGCTAAATGATCGTCTCGAAACGGAGCGCGTTTTTCGAGAACATCTTCGCAGTAACTTCCCCACATCACATATTTGGTCACGGTTTTGAGCCTTAGATGAATTTGTTTAAAAGTTATTGTACAATAAGAGTAAGAGGATTTAACTAAAATTTTAACAAGAAGATTAATGAACCGCAGAGGGCGCAGAGGGCGCAGAGGAAGAGGGGAAAGAGAGATGATTGTTAGAGAGGAGTAGATTGCTATGAATTTATTAGACATTCGTTTGTTGACGGTTCAAGAGTATCACCGCATGGCAGAAATTGGTATTTTTGAGGAAGACGAACGAGTAGAATTATTGGCAGGACAGATAGTAAAGATGGCAGCAAAAGGAACAGCACACAGTGCAGCGGTGACACGCACAGAGAAGTTACTGGAAAACCGTTTGGGAGAGCGAGTTTTGGTGCGGCTGCAAGATCCTGTTCGGTTAAATGATTTCTCGGAACCTGAACCCGATATTGCTGTGGTCGTACCCGATCCGCTTTACTATGAAGACCACCATCCAACTCCGTCTGAAATTTATCTGATTATTGAAGTTGCTGATAGAACCCTGAGAACTGATTTGGGGCTAAAAGCGACAATTTATGCTCAATCTGGAATTGCTGATTATTGGGTTTTGGATGTTAATAATCGGCAGCTTCACGTATTTAGAGAACCGAGTCAGGATGGCTATCAGAGTATAGTAGTTCTTGAGGATGATGCGAGTATTTCTCCTTTACAATTTCCTGATTTTTATTTTATGGTTGGGGATATGTTGCGGCCGTTGGTGTCAATTTAATTAACGTTAAAAATTGAGTCCGGCAGGGGTTGAAACCCCCGCATCAAAGCTGAAGTCCTCGCTATGAAGACTGAAGAGTTCATTAGTTACCAATTATGCACTTGAGACGGTTTTATTGCAAGAATTTGAGATTCTTCGCTTTGCTCAAAATGGCAAATTTACCTTGTAATCCTTAAGTCTTGTTAGTCCTCTTGAGAGGACTTTAGCTTTGAGCCAGGGAATGAATTCCCTGGCGGTTTCCATTGCTGAGTAGCGGCCTCTTTAGCTTCTCAAACTAACGCCGAATTTCTCTACTAAAACATCGCGAACTTTTTGTTGGGCTGGTTCGACATCGGTTTCGCTCAAAGTTCGATCGCCCGCGCGGTAAACTAACCGAAAAGCCAAACTCCGCTGTCCCGCCGGCACGTTGTCGCCCCGATATTCGTCGAACAATTCCACGGAATCCAGCAAACTACCGGCCGCCTTTTTCATCGCACTCTGCATCTCAGCAACCGGAACTTCAATCGGTGCAAAAAATGCAATGTCTCTGTCAGAAGCGGGGAAACTCGAATAACCCGCGAACTTGCGAGTTAAGTTGTTCGTTAGCCCTAATTCACCCAACAGCACCGCCAAATCTAATTGAAACACGTAAACCTGCTCAGGCAAATCCTTTTGTTGCTGCAATTGCGGGTGCAACTGTCCAAAAACCCCTAAATGTTTCCCGTTTAACGATAACGCAGCGGTGCGGCCAGGATGCAGCCTTGTGGGGCGGGCATCTTGCCCGCCACTAATAGGATAAACATCCTGTTTACCATCATCTTGTCGATATTCCACCGACAAACCCAACTCTTGAAATGCGCTTTCCAAAATACCTTTTGCCTCAAACCAAGTCAAAGGTCGATCGCGCCCGGACTGCTGCCATTTCCACACAGTCGGATCGCCGCCGATAATCCCCGCAACTGCATCGGCTTCCTTCATTGCATCCCCATCTTTCCAGAAAATGCGGCCGACTTCAAAACCGTTTAGTGCGCCATTTCCCTGTTCCAAATTGTACTGGAAAGCATCAATCAAACCCGACAGCATTTCTGTCCGCAAAGCCGAATACTCCACAAACAGCGGATTCGCCAGCACAACCTGATTGTCTCCCTCAGTTTTCACCAAAGAATAGTGCATCAACTCCGTCAAACCGGCCGCCCGAAAAGCCGATCGCACATTCCGAATTGCCGCGTATTCCGCCGACAGATAACCGGGTTCCGTTTTGCTAGGCAAAGTATCGCAGAAATTGTCATAACCGTGGAGTCTGGCAACTTCTTCAATTAAGTCAATTTCCCTTTCTAAATCCCGGTAACGGTAAGGAGGAACAGTTATCCCAAACACCCGTTCTTTTTCCGTTGGAACAACTTCGCATCCCAAGGCTGTCAAAATATTTTTCACCTCTTCCGGTTCCAGATATTTAGAACCGCCGGTTTGTCCTCTTTTCAACTGCCCCAAAACCAGATTTACTCGGTCTAAACGCAATTCGAGCGATCGCGAAAAACTCAAATCCTCGCCGGAACTAGCCGTTTTCTGCACCGTCGCAGTGCCTCCAGCCAACTCCAAAATTAGGGCCACAGCGCGGTTGCAAGCAGTCGTCAAAGCCGCCTGATTCACCCCCCGTTCGTAGCGGATAGATGCCTCGCTCCGCAGGCCTTGAGCGCGCGCAGAACGGCGAATCGTTGCCTGGTCAAAAATCGCTGCTTCCAAAACTAAATTTTGCGTTCCTTCGTGAACTTCCGTATCTTCGCCGCCCATTACTCCAGCTAAGGCAACGGGTTTGTCGCTAGCAGTAATTAACAAATTTTGTGCTTGCAAATTGCGGTTTTGTCCGTCCAATGTTTTGAAGGATTCGCCTGTTTTGGCAAAGCGGACGCCGATGCTGATATCTTGAGTACCCGTGAAAGATTGTAGGCGATCGCGATCGAAAGCGTGCAGCGGTTGTCCCCATTCCAGCAAAATGTAATTAGTCACGTCAACTACATTATTAATCGGCCGCACTCCCGCCGCCTGCAACCGCTGCTGCAACCAAGCTGGAGAAGCAGCTATTTTCACACCTTCAATTGCCGTGCCGATGTAAATCGGGCATCCTTGCGATTCCGATATTTCTACTGCCAAAGCAGGACTTTCTTTACCCTCAATCGCCACACCATTTGCTTCGGGAATTCTCAAACTCGCCCCAGTCAGCGCCGCCACTTCCCGCGCCACGCCCACCATGCTCAAAGCGTCAGCCCGGTTGGCAGTTGCTGTCAAGTCTAAAATCACGTCATCTAAACCCAAAATTGGGCGAATATCGCTGCCCAATTCGGGATTTTCTAACTCAAAAATGTGAATGCCTGCTGACTCTTTAGATAGTCCCAATTCTGCCAGAGAGCAAATCATTCCTTCAGAAGGAACGCCCCGCAATTTAGCAGGTTTAATCTTTAAATCAATAGTCGATAAATAAGTGCCGACAACAGCGACAGGCACATAGATATCGGCCCTAGCGTTGGGTGCGCCACAAACAATATTCAAAGCTTCACCAGAGCCGACATCCACTTGACAAACTCTCAATTTGTCTGCATTCGGATGCTGTTCGCAGGCGATGATTTTGCCCAAAACTACACCGCTTGCCCACGGGCGGCGGTCTTCGATTTCTTCAACTTCAAAGCCTGCCATTGTTAGGGTTTCGGCTAATTCTTCCGGCGATATCGCCACATCCACCAATTCCCGGAGCCACTTTAGAGATATACGCATAATTTAGTCAGTAGTTAGTTGTCACTGCTTTGTAGTTATTAGTCATTAGTCGGCGCCGACGGGCTACGACTTTTGAGTCCCAGAATTTATTCGGGAAAGCTTTTAATAGCATACTCATTCAATTTTGTCAATAGTTTTATGGTACACATCAGCAAAAACTAGGGATCTGCCCAAAGGTCGATGGCTACTGGGGGATGAGTAGCATTCTCATTCAGAGAATGAGGTATGCTAGAAACATCTAACAACGCAAAAAGCACTTAAGTTTAGAAAGACTTTACACAAAAAAGCACAACTTTAGCAAGTCTTTAAACTATCTTCAAGGATAATCAACGGAAAAAACTCACAGCAGCGAGATAATCAAAATAGGGAAAAGATATCGACCTAAAAGACTTAGGTGCAATTCCAATTCGCAATCGAAGGCACGGCCCGCCGAAAACTGATAGATTAGTATGTCTACCAGAAGCAGGAACAGGCAATTTGTGCAGTCGAGCGACGCTGACAAGATCAGAACAACATAGGCAAACTCAATCAATATGAGCTACTGCGTAAATCCGGGCTGTCCCCATCCTCAAAACCCTGCTGACTCTATTCTCCAATGTCAGACGTGCGGTGCGCGGTTATTGCTGCGCGCTCGCTACCGAGTTATTGAACCGTTAGGACAAGGAGGTTTTGGAGCTACATTTCTGGCAAAAGACATCTCATTGCCCGGTCAACCGAGTTGTGTAGTCAAGCAACTGCGACCCAGTAGTTCGTCGCCGCGAGTTTTAGAAATGGCGCGGGAATTATTCAAGCGAGAGGCGAAAACCCTCGGCCAACTGGGCGACCACCCGCAAGTACCGAGGCTGCTAGACTATTTTGAAACGGAACAGCAATTTTACTTAGTTCAAGAGTATGTTAAAGGCTCGACATTGAAACAAGAAGTCAAGCACTCAGGCCGTTTCAACGAATCGGATGTTAAAAATTTTCTATTAGAAATTCTGCCAGTAGTGCAATATATCCACAGCCAAGGAGTAATTCACCGAGACATCAAACCGGCAAATATTATTCGCCGAGTTCAAGACGGCCACTTAGTTCTGATTGATTTCGGAGCGGTAAAAGACCAAGTTAGCCAAACAATATTATTAGACCCCGCCGACCAAAGCGCCAACACGAAATTTTCAGTCGGCACATTTAGTTTTGCTCCACCGGAACAAATGGCGCTGCGGCCGATATTTGCCAGCGACATCTACGCCTTGGGCATGACTTGCTTGTACTTGCTGACAGGAAAGTCGCCCAAGGATTTAGATTTTGATGGAGTAACCGGCGAAATTGTTTGGCAACCCCACGTTCAGGTAAGCCCAAATTTTGCGCGGATTCTCGAAAAAATGCTGAAGCCGATGGTTGGCCACCGCTTCCAATCAGCAGCAGATGTCCTCAGAGCTCTCTCTGGCGAATTTGAAGACCCAAGTCTTGTCGATGGCTTGGCAACTCAATTCAACGGCTCTTCTCGTGCAGTTGAAGAACCGACAATATTTAATGACGAGGGTTCTTCGTGGTCACGGCCGAGGAGCAAAATTAATCAAGATTTACGATCGAACCACACCCGCGCTGGTAGAACTTCCTTCAGCCAATCTGGGAACACGGGGATGCAGCCCAGAGTTTCCCGGACTCTGGCTGAGTCAGGCAGAACTTTCGGAACGGTTGGACATTCTAGCGGCAATTTAGCAGCGTCAAAGGTATCGAAAGTTGCTCCTAAGTGGGACACGAACAGCTTGCGAGCGGCATATTTTAAAGGCAAGCGCGATTTTGCTGACTGCGAACTGTCTGGTCTGCAACTGCAAAAATTGCAGTTAGCGGGAAGTAATTTTTATCAGGCTAGGTTGGTGAAGGCAAATTTGCAAGCAGCGGATTTGTCGGGGGCGAATTTGGGTCACGCCCGGTTAATTCAGGCGAATTTGCGAGATGCTAATTTGACTGAGGCTTATTGCAGCACTGCCAATTTTGAAGGCGCGGATTTCCGAGGTGCTGACTTGACGGGGGCTTATTTGACTAAGGCGAATTTGCGGGGAGCAAATTTGTGCGGGGCGAATCTTACCAACGCTACAGTTTCTGACGAACAACTGGCAATGGCAAAGACCAATTGGCTTACTGTTAAGCCGGATGGTAAGCGGACTTTTGGATTTTAAGAAGTCATTGGTCAGTTGTCAGTTGTCAGTAGGCAGTTGTCATAAGTTAACAGTCAACAGTCAACAGTCAACAGTTAACAGTTAACAGTCAACAGTCAACAGTCAACAGTCAACAGTTAACAGTCAACAGTCAACAGTCAACAGTCAACAGTCAACAGTCAACAGTCAACAGTCAACAGTCAACTAATGAAATATAGCGTAATTTACGACGGCAATTGCAATCTCTGCGTTACCTTGGTGCAGTTACTAGAAAATTTAGATAAAGGCCAGAATTTTGAGTATATTTCCATGCAAGATTTAGAGCAATTAAATCGCTTTGGGATTACGTCTGAAGACTGCGAAATGGGGATGATTTTGATAGATGGTAACACCCCGGAACGGCGCTGGCAGGGCAGCGATGCGGCGGAGGAAATCGGGCGGATACTTCCTGCTGGCGAGGTGTTTGTGGCTGCTTATCGGGCAATGCCGGGGATGAAGTGGATGGGCGATCGCGTGTACGAACAAGTCCGCGATAACCGCTATACTTTGTTTGGCAAGCGATCGACTACTTACAAATCTGTTTATCCAGTTGGCTGTAAGTCGATCGACAATTGCGATAATAGCAAAGACTAAAGTCCTTACTACAAACAGAAGAGCCGTGAAAACTGAAGTCCTCAAAAAGATTGATTAAACAAATCGAATATCTGCTGGCAAAAGTCTTTGAGTTTTTGGCCTGACTCCGCAGCGGGTTCAGTTTGACCGAAAAAACTCCAATTTTCCACCGTGGAAAAGCGCCACTGCTGACCAGTATGATCGTAACCGGCTGCCTCAACGCCGATCGCCCGCCGATATCCTTCCACCGGATCTTGGTAAAATCGGATTTGAATCAAAATGCTGCGGCTTTGCAGCAAGCGACTTCTACCGGGAAAATGGAAGCCAATGTCGATCGAATCTGGATCTACAAGTTCTCTGGTATCCTGGTCATTCATCCAAGGTTTCAAATCGACTTTTGTATCCGGGAATTCGGACTTGAATAAATTAACAACGGCAGCAATTTTGCTGGCAACTTCTATATTTTTGGCTTGTTCGGCAGCGTTCACTCGAAAAACTCCTATCAAATATAGTTATTACATTTAGCTAATAATGTAACTGCATACTGCCGAATGTAGACTGCCAACAGCAGACTTTTTCAGAAATAATTAGGTATTGACAAATTTTCCTATATGTGTTGTGCTGTTTTTATCCGAGTCTCGATCCCCCTAAATCGCCCTTAAAAAGGGGAGTAGGGGTTGACTTTGAGCATGCTCTTGTCCCACCCCCTACTCCCCTTATTAAGGTGGTTAGGAGGGCTCTCCGGGTTTTAAAACACGCCATAGTTCCATAATCTTAATTCAGGGGAAGGGCGATCGCAAATTCCGAACCTTCTCCCAGCACCGATTCACAAGTTAGTTTACCGCCGTGGGTTTCTTCCACAATTTGCTTGCTGATAGACAACCCCAAACCCGTACCTTTCCCTACTCCTTTAGTAGTAAATAAATGGTCAAATATTTTCGACTTGAGCTCCGATGGCATCCCTTGACCGTTATCTTTGATTTTAATCACCACGCTGTTGCTATCCTCGGAGACTTGAGTGATAATGGCGATCGTATTCGGTAAAGCTTCAATTTCAGCATAAGTACGACCCTGATTGAATTCGTCAAAACACTCGATCGCATTTGCCAGCACATTCATAAACACCTGATTCAGTTGCCCAAAATAACATTTAACTGGCGGGATATCTCCGTATTCTTTGATAATTTTAATCGCGGGGCGAGTATCTTTAGCTTTCAGACGATACTGTAAAATCATCAAAGTGCTGTCGATGCCCTCATGAATATTTGCTGAGACTTTATTCGCACTGTCAGCGCGGGAAAAAGTCCGCAAAGACTTGCTAATATTGCGGATGCGCTCTGTACCTGATTTCATAGATAAAAGCATTTTTGGCAAATCTTCGATCAAATATTCTAAATCAATTTCCGATGCTTTATCCTGTAATTCATCTCCAGGATTAGGAAATTTTTCTTGGTAAAGTTGTAAGCAATCAATCAAATCTAAGCTCGCCTCAGCAGCAGCATCAAGATTGCCCGCAATAAAACCAAGTGGATTGTTAATTTCGTGAGCAACCCCTGCAATCAAATTGCCGAGAGCAGACATTTTTTCGCTTTGAATGAGTTGCAGTTGCGCCTGTTGCAGTTCATTGAAAGATTTTTCTAACTGTTGAGATTTTTCTTTCTCGCGCGCGTACAAACCAGCATTTTCTACAGCAATAGCAACTTGAGAAATTAACACTTTGAATACTTCCACTCTCTCTGCTGTAAAAGCTCCTACTGTCAAAGCATTTTCTAGATAAATTATTCCGCGCCCCTGAGATTGATAAATAATCGGCAAACAGAGAATTGATTTGGGTTGATATTTCTGAATGTAGGTATCTACATTAAAAGGTTCGGCGACAGTCGCATTGTCTAAAACCAGATGCTTTTGACTGCGGTGTACGTAATTAATCACAGACAGGGGTACATCTTGACGATTTTCTACGGGAATAGAGGGTAAAAGTGTCACTGTATCCTCCCCATGAGTGCCAGTAGCTTCTATGCAGAGGATATCGTTTTTCAGCAGCAGCAGCACTACTTTTTGAGCTGCCGCATTTTCTAAAATAATTTTGATTAATTTGGTCAACAATTTTTCTAGAACAATTTCACCGTTAATGGCTTCCGCCGACTTAATAAAAGTAGCTAAGTCTAATAAATCGCCTAAACTACTACTGGTAGTATTTCCCGTGGCAGTGCGGGTGACATCGAGGGTTGGGGTTGGAATTGTGCGCGTCTGTGCTGCTAAAAAAGGATGTGTTGATTCTAAGTGTTTAACTTTAGCGATGGCTCCCCAATGGATATATCCATAATAGGCTTTAGTCAGATATGCTTGAGAAACTATCTCTTTACCCAAAGCTTGATAAAATTCTCCTGCTAATTCACAGGCTAATGCTTCCTCTTGAATGTAACCGTTTTTTGCAGATCCCTCAATTGCGCGATCGTACAATTCCATTGCCTCGGTATTTTGCCCCCAAACTCGCGCTATTTCCGCTGCTACTAAGTCGTATTTGTGTTGATAGTTCATCGGAGCATGAACTGCCCATTTTTTCATCCTCTTTTGGTTTTGCAGCACTTTTTCCAAATATTGCTTTTGTTCCCCTTTGCCAGCTTGGGGATACAAAGCGAGGATACTGAGAGAGGAGTAAAAATTATTCAGAGCAACCACATCAAATCCGGCTACCGACTCCTCATGTTTCTCAAATAACCTTGAATTTTCTAATGCTTGCGCGTAGTTTCTGAAGAGAAAATTAAGCTGAGTTTTGGCATTATAAACCAACCCAACTAAAAAAAAGTTTTTACATTCTATTAAAATGGGGAGCGTTTTAACTTCATTAAATCTCTCACCGACTAAATGACAGGGTTCGACAGCTTGACCGCGCAAATTGAGGCCTGTCTGCCTAGCTATACTTATATACTGTACAGCCATTTCAAGTTGAGATTGCTGCATTAGTTTCATATATTTACCAGTCTCCTGATCCACCAAATCAAGAGGCTCTCCTATCGACAGTTTGTTTAAGCAATATGCACCTATAGAATAACCAGCAAATTCCAACTCTCCAGTTTCCATCCCAGTTTTAAAACCTTCTTTGAGATCGTCTAATCCTGACTTGAGATCGGCTTTCCAGTGGTGAATAAAAGAACCAAATGTTGCATAAACTCTACTTTTGATTGAACGGGAGGGAAATTTGTCTAACATCCTAATTGCCAGTTGACCGAATTGGTATGCCAAACTAATGTCTCCTAGCTTGCACATAACTACGCCATAATAAACGTAGGCAATACTTGCATAAGGCGAATTACCGTATTTAATACACAGCTTGACCATCCTAAATGCCAGCAGCGGTATCAGTGGGGGTTTTGCCTGAATAGCACTGCTGAGAATCCCTGATAAAATCCGCATGGCTGCTTGTTTTTCGGGATCGATCATTTCTGGCAAGTTAGCTAAATCCTCAATTCGTTTCAATCCCAAGCTCAGTTTGGTATTACTCAGTCCCGCCATAATATTTAGCGCGTTGGGATTTTGAGGAAAAGAAATGCCTAACAGTTTCAGCACTTCCAGTCCTGTATTGAGTGCTTCTACAACTCTATTTTGAGCGTTATAAGACTGAATTTGAAGTTCATAAACATTCACTTTTTCCAGTAACGTTTTAGCTTTTTGCAGGACAATATCAACCATCTTTTTTGAATCTTCATAGTTGATGTTTAAGTATTCAGCTTCTGCCGTTGACTCGTAAATTGCTAACGTTAAGTCATAGTGGCTTTGCCAAGAATCCGCAGGCAATAATTCCATAGCAACCCGCAAATACCTAACAGCAGCTTCATACGCAGCCGCCGCTTTGGCTTTGCGTCCAGCAGTTAAATTTAATTGTGCCAACTGAGTTTTTTCTGACTGGTGGCTAATCGTGTCAATTCCGACATTTAATTGATTGACGATATCAAAAATGTTTTCTTCTAGCTTGTCGGGGGGAGTATTTTGTAACAACAATTGACCGATTTTTAAATGGGTGGATTGCTTTTGACCTTCGGGAATTAGCGAATATGCGGCTTGCTGAACGCGATCGTGCAAAAATTTGTAACTAACCCGCGAAGTGTCTAACTTGAGATTAATTGATTCGGCTCGATCGAAAACTAAAGGAATGCGATAAGCATCGCTCAAGGGCAGAATTAACCCTGCTTGCAAAGCTGAATAAAGTTCAGTGGCTGTAGTATTAGCTGACTTTTCGCTAACAAGTGACAGCACATCTAAAGCAAATTTATCTCCCACGCAAGCTGCTAGCTTCAACGCTTCTTGCGTTGGTGCGGGCAGCTTTTCTATGCGAGAAGCTACCAGTTCCACCACACTTTTATCGGTAATTCCGATGGCTTGGATTTCATCAATACTCCAATACCAGCCCGTTTGACTTACCTCATTTGTAATGTGATTAAATTCAAATTTTAAGAGAGAGTCTTGATAAAGTGCTTGGAGTAATTGAGTCAAGAAAAAAGGATTTCCGCCCGTTTTATTCCAGATTAACTCGGCTAGATTTGTTACTTTTTCTGTACCCGTGTTAAGTGTTTCAGTGACTAATTCCGTCACATTTGCTAAATCCAGCGGTTGCAGCACGATATTGTTGACTCTTGTACCAGTTTTTTCAATTTCTTCTACAGTCTGAATTAAGGGGTGGGTGGGACTAACTTCATTGTCTCGATAGGCACCGATTAGCAACAAATATTCTTGGTCAGGGTCAGTTATCAGTATTTGCATCAACTTTAATGTTGCTGAATCTGCCCACTGCAAATCGTCTAAAAAGATAACTAGGGGGTGTTCTTTTTGGGCGAAAACGCGAATAAATTCTTTGAATACCCGATTGAATCGATTTTGGGATTCTACGGGGGCGAGTTCTGGGACTTCTGGCTGTTTGCCGATGATTAATTCAACTTTGGGAATTACGTCGGCAATTACTTGGCCGTCTGTTCCCACTGCTGTTAAAATTTTAGTGCGCCATATTTCTAATGAAATTGCACTTTCTGTTAGCAATTGCCGCAGCAATGAGTTAAATGCTTGGATTAATGAGGCATAAGGAATGTTGCGTTTTAATTGGTCAAATTTGCCGCTGATGAAGTAACCTTTTGACTTGGTAATGGGTTTGCTAACTTCGTTGACTACGGCTGATTTACCGATGCCTGAGTAGCCTGAGACTAGCATTAATTCGCTTTGGCAAGGGGCGAATTTTTCTGTATTTTGGTTTGGTGGAAAAAATGCGGCTGAAAGGGTTTCTGCATTGGGGCGGGCGGGTTTTTCTGTATTTAGGTTGGGTGACAAAGATTTGGGTGAACCAGCCCCTACACGTTCAAATGCTGCTAGCAATTCATTAACCTGATTTTCCCGACCGTACAATTTTTGGGGGATTAACAATTGGCTGAGAATATCTAAGCGTCCGGGGATGAAGTCGGCAATTTGTCCGGTGGCTTCTAACTGATGCAAACAAATTTCTAAGTCGGCTAACAATCCGGCCGCACTTTGATATCTATCTTCGGCATTTTTTTCCATCAATTTCATCACTATCTCGGAGATGGCGACAGGTATTTCTGAATTGATGTGATGGGGATATATTGGTTGAACTGCGATGTGGCTATAAACTACTTCTAAGGGGTCGTTGCTGCAGAAAGCCAATTTGCCTGTCAGCATTTCATATAATGTGATACCAAGGGAATAAAAGTCGGTGCGGTAGTCGAGGGTGCGGTTCATTCTCCCGGTTTGTTCGGGTGACATATAGGCTAATGTGCCTTCGACTGAGTTGGGATTCTTAAATTGTGGGTTTTCTTTGTTGAGTTTTGTAGCAATGCCGAAGTCTGTGAGTTTTACTTGTTTTGTTTGCGAGTTAATTATAATGTTGCTGGGTTTAATGTCTTTGTGAATAATGTGCTGAAAATGCAGGTATTGTAAGGCTTTGACGATTTGGATGGCGATGTTTAAATTTGCTTGCAGGCTCAAGGTTTCTCTTTCCAGCAGTTTGGCTAGGGATTCGCCGCCAAAGTCTTCTAAAACGATTCCTAATCGGTGGTCAAATGTTTCGAGACTGATTGCTTTGACGATTTGTTGGCTGTCTAAGTTTTGGCGAATTTGATATTCGTGTTTGAGCCTGGTAATGGCTTCGAGGGTGGGATATTCAGCTTTGAGGACTTTCAGAATTACTGGGGGCGCGTCTGTCGGTGTTTGTCCGCGATAGATTATTGTTTCCACGCCTTCGTGCAGAGTAGAAGTTATTTGGTATTCTGATAAAGTTAACATCACTTAAGTTAAAAATTACAAGAGCTAATTAGGATTAGATTAACACTACTTAATCTAGATTTTGTGTGATTCCGATCGTGTATTGGGCGATTTCCAATCACACGGAATATACACTAAGTGAAAATGTGCGCTGGGTCTTTGGTGTCAACCAACATTTTAAATGTAATATTGGTCTTGTGTGTGAGTCCCGAATGCTTTCGCTGCACCGTTTTTCAGGGGATAGGAGCGATCGCACTGGGCCTCAAACAGGAGGAGATGAGAGCGATCGCACTCGGCCTAAAACAGGCCCTTGAACGGGTTATCAATCGCTGACTACCGTAACTTCACAGATAGTAGAAATAGATTCCGGTTCAGGCAAAATACGCACGCGGGCGAATTTTAAACCGCTAACTCCTTGTTGTGATTCTACCATACCAGTCTGAACTTTTGGCTCTACCCAACCTTCGCGAGACAAGTAGCGCAAGTATTGCTGATATTCTTCCCACTCCTCCTCGGTGGAATAAACAACAGTCAACATCCCCGACTGGGTAATCCGTTCTTGTGCGTCTTTGTCAACGGCTTTTTCGATCCGCTTTTTGACAAGTTCGTAGCGGATGTCGCGAGTGCCTTTGACATCAAACATTTTTTCGGTGTTTTCGTTGTGAAAAATGTCGATAGTGGTATTCTGCACTAAGACTAAATGTGCGAGTTCCATGTTGATTTGAGACTGGGCTTGCAGGCGAAAAACTGTGCGGCCACAATCGCAAATTGCTCGCAGTTGTTCGTACCGCAAACTGTGTAGGTGAAACTGGCTGAATTTGGGATCGATCGATTTTCCTACATAAATCATGTGATCCATGCCGTCGGTGCATTCGATGTCGCAGTAGTGGGGAAGAATTTGCTGCATTTTTTCTTGCCAGCGGGCCCAGGTTTCTTGGAGTTTGGTGCTGATTAGGTTCAGCATTTGGTCGTAGCGGTTGCGATCGCTGTAAACGCAGTTGTGTTCATTTTCACAGGCTGCTTGGTAAGCTTCAACGGCTGCCTGAACCTTGGGCCCGCACTGCACAAAATAGTCAAAATATACTTCTAAATGCTCGTTTAAATACTCGGCGGCTCGCACCTCCATATCGACTGTTACTTTTTGTTTTAAATGCTGAATGTAGTCGAGCAAGTCGAGCCGCAGTTGCTCGCCGAGGTGGGTAGTTTGTGTTTCGCAAACGGCATCAGCTATGACTAAACCTAAGCGGAATTGTTCGAGCAAATCAGTTTGAATGGCTCGGTTTCTTTCGTCGCTAGAACCGCGAATGTCCGAAATTCCGTACAGCGGATGAACGTCAGCAAATACGATTGTTTCTGGAGGTAGTCCCCAACTTCGCCTTTCTGCTTCTTGGGCGAACCGCCACTCGACTGCGGGGTGGATGTTGTGAATGTGGGTAAACCGCTCCTGGATGGCTTGCCGCAGGGCTGCAATGAAGGCGGGAATGAGTTCTTGGGCGTGTTTAGCGTCAATGCCGTTGAAGTGGTTGGGCCGATCGCACAACAGCCCCACAACGCCCAAAATCCGCTGCCCGCACCCCTCGCGGGTGACGGATTTGACTACCAGGGGCACCAGCAGCATCGATCGAGTTCCCATTCTCCGCAAAGTTCTATCGCACTCGGTTTCGCACTCCCTACGCAAGTCTGGCACGTTCCAAACTTGATTTGCTGCTGTGGCATTCAAAAAGTGAGAAGCTTCTAGGGAGTGCATTGAATAAAGAATTGGCTGCAAATGTTGGCCGTCTTTTGCAACTAATAGCTGTACCTGTTCGCCGTCGGGGCGCAGCAGCAAAGTGCCATCAGCATTGAAAAGCGAGCGCAAACACCGATCGATTTTCTCAAATTTGTCTGGCCGCAGCATCGAATCTTGATCGATCAATAACTGAGTCAGCCGCCGAATTTGCTCCTGCATGGTGACATCAAAACCTTCTAGCAGCAGCAAACCTTCTACGCGGTAATTATCCAACTGCAATCGATCGGCTAAATTTTCCAGTTGATTCGGCTGCATCAGCCAAGCTTCCCGTTCTGCAACAGGCATTAATCTTAAAGAAACATCCGCAAATTCATCTATGTTTGAGTCAATTCGAGTAATTTTTAACTGTTCCGAACCCAGCCAAAATTCTATGAATCTGGCTTCTCGGTGTTTGGGGTTTTTTACACTCGCCGTGACAGGTTCGTCTAGCACCCGCAAACCGTCAATGTCAATTTGATAATATTGCTTAAATACCCAGTGCAAAAGGTGGCGGCGGTACAATTGTTCTGCTGTTTTGCCGCCCCAATCCTCGAACAGTTCCAGCAGAGTGATGTCGGTTTCTGCAAACCAACCGTTGGTAGATTGAGTTGCCAAGGACGTTTCCTCCCAACCTGCCAAGCGACAAAATGCCGCGTTAGCGTAACGCAGGGCAAAAGTTCCCGGTTGCATTACTGCGATTAAAACGCGGCGATCGCCGAGAAATTGAAACAGTCGCTGTAAATCTTGTTTCCACGTTTTCAAGGGTTCAATTTCTGAAGATTGACTGGGTACTTGGCCCGCCAAAGCTTCCAGTAGCTGTTCTATACTTGGTTCGCTGGGCAGATTGTTACTATCTGGCTTTGTTGGGACGATATCTGTCGCTGGCAGTGATTTTACGGAGTTGTTGTTGTTTTGATGGGCAGACGATTTAGGAGTAGACATGAGTAAAACACCTGAAAGCAGTGGATTTTGCCAAAGAATATTAGCGATCGGCGATTATGGCTTTGTAAAGAGCTTAGATCCTGTTTGTAAAGTTTTTGTGTGGGTATCGGAAACTGGGTGTTTTCTCGGAGGATGGGCCCAGGGACTTTTACTTTTATTTACAAACAACCTCTCAGTCTCGACGTTATAGGTGATATTAACGTGTTTACCACCTGGCGGGTAACACCCATTATAAGCGGTAGACAGTAGCGGATAGTGTCAGCAACTAATGCTATTTGACTCTGAGGCGAGATATATAGCAGCTTTGGGTTGAATGAGGCACAGCCCTGGTAATTGGTAATTGGTAATTAATAATTAATAATTTGCAAACAGGTTGCTGGCCACTAATTTAGCCAATAAACTTGCGATATAAATTACCATATAACTTGCTATTTGGCAAGACAAGAATTAACATATATAATACAGATAACATGATTTTTGAAAGGACATAGTTATGGCTTTAACGGTTAACAATCTCATCGGCGATGTGACGGGATTTCCTGTATTTGCTGGCGGCGGGCCACGTCTTTTGGCATTCGCTACACCCGATGAGATTAACGTAGGGAATGGAAATTTGTCGTCTTTTCCCTGGGGAGTTTGGGGACTCGATGGCAACGATACTATAGGAGGTTCGTCGGATTCCAACGAACGTCTGTTAGGAAATAACGGCAATGATATTATCGGTGGTGGTGGCGGAAATGACATAATTTACGGCGGGAAAGAGGACGATCGCCTGGATGGAAATGATGGCAACGACGTAGTTAGGGGCGACGCCGGAAATGACCTTATCTTCGGAGGGTTCGCGAACGATATCCTGCGGGGAGGGCAAGGAGACGACGATTTAGAGGGCAATGAGGGCAACGATTTCTTAGCGGGCGATCGGGGAGTTGACGTGCTCACGGGAGGCCTCGGTGGTGACATATTCGTGCTCAGAAGCAACGATGAAGCATTTGGTATAAATGGAGCCGATGTCATTACCGATTTTAACTTTGACGAGGGCGATCGCATCGGTTTGACGGACGGTTTAACAGAACTAGACCTTTTCTTTGAAGACGACAATTTGATTGCTTACGATAACGACGGCATTATCAATGACATGGTGATTGAAAACATAATTACCGGACAGATTGTGGGGATAGTTTTAAACACGGACAACTTTGAACTTGTCGGTGCATTTGAACAGGCAAGTCCTTTTGCTTTGGCAGTTAACGGTTCTCAATTTCAGTTTTTGGCTTAGTTATTTGTAGGGAATTAGACGGGCCAGATCCCCCCTAACCCCCCTTAACAAGGGGGGGACAAGAGCGCTCTAAGTCTCCAATTTCTCCCTTTATATATTTTTAGGCTAATCTAAAAGTAGAAATTAAAATTCGGGTAAAGTATATATGACCATTGCCCCTCACCCCAAATTAACTGCACTCCAGGAACAGCGGTTGATTTTGCCGCTATCAATGACTTGGGAACAGTTCAAAGCTCTGGATTCATTGCTAGAGTACAGTCGCAGTGTTCGCTTGTCTTACCTGGACGGATATGTAGAAATTATGACACGTTCGTCGAAGAATGAAATCATTAAATGCCTGCTGGCAGGAATGTTAATGACCTTTTTCGTAGAAAAAGATATTAGTTTTAGACCGACGGGTAGCGCTACACTCCAAGGGGAAGCAAAAGGCAGCAGCAAGGAACCAGATTTATCTTACTACTTTGGCGAAGACAGACGGCAGCGAGAAACACCCGATTTGGCGATCGAAGTTGTTTTTACTAGCGGAACTATCAACAAGCTGGAATACTACCGCAGATTTAACGTAGCAGAAGTTTGGTTTTGGGAAGACGGAGTATTTTCGATTTACCAACTTAACTCAGAGGGTTACGATCGCGTTTCTCGGAGTATGCTGTTGCCGGATTTGGATCTAGAATTGCTGGGGAGATGCCTGCAAATGTCCGAAGAAAAAGAAGCTTTGAAAGTGTTTCGGGATGCAGTTCGAGCTGGTTAACCTAGAAGATATACAAATAAAATATGGCCTAGTAATGCCGGCAATGGCGGAAATATACGAAATGTACGAAATGTCATAAAAATTGCAATCATCTGCAAACATCCAGCGTTTGTGGTTTGCGGACACTTCATTTTCACCTATACTATTCAGGGTATAAAAAATCTTACTCTTCAGCAATAACCTATGAATAGGGATTATTCGCGCTTTGATTCCCTCACCAGCATCCTAGCAGGAACAGTAGCGGTAGCAGGAATAGTTTTTTTTGCACAAGCACCCGTTCTCGCAAAAACTCCTCAAGAAATTGCTCAATTAGCTGAATCTGTCACGGTTCAAATTAACAGAACAGATAATCGTGGTGCGACAGGATTTATTATTGCAAAACAAGGTACAACCTACACTGTCCTGACAGCTAACCACGTTGTTGCAGATACTAAACTTACATATACGATTCGCATTTCTACGGGAAAAAACTATCCAGTAACCCGTTTTGCACGATTACAAAAAAGCCAGAATGAGCCAGATTTAGCAGTCGTAACTTTTAACAGCACAGAATCTTATCCAGTTGTAACTTTAGGCGATTCCGCACAAGCGACAGTTGCAACAGAAATTTTTGTGTTTGGCTATCCAGCTAATGCAGCCGAGGGAAAATACGGAACTAAGCGTAATTTTGAGTTTGTACCGGGTTATGTTACGAGTCGTCTCCCGACTCATCCACGCGGTTATACTTTGCGCTACAATGCTATTACGAAAGGGGGCATGAGTGGAGGGCCTGTATTTGATACAGAAGGGCGTGTTGTTGGGATTCACGGAGAAGGCGATCTCGATTTTATAACGGATAACCAAGGAAATCTTGTAGATAAATTGACTACTAAAACAGGATTTAATGCAGCGATTCCTATCAACACTTTTCTAGCTAAATTGTCGGAGGCAGGTTTAAATCGTTCTGCTATTTTGGTGAATACTTCAACCGCCGCTAATGCACCTCTGAAACTGAACAATCCGCAAGATGCTAAAACTTATTACGTTCGCGGTTTAAGTCGGTTTGACAAGGGAGATTTGTCAGGGGCTGTTGCCGATTTTAACCAAGCAATTCAAACTCAATCTGATTACGCGGAAGCTTATTTCTATCGAGCCCTCGCTTATTCCGATTTGAGACAAATGCCCAAGAGTATCGCTGATTATAGCAAGGCGATCGCCCTAAATGCCGGTTATGTTGACGCTTACTACAATCGGGGGCTGGTTTTGTCAGCAATGGGAGACAAACCGGGGGCGATCGCCGATTATACTCAAGTCATCCGCTTGGATAGAAACTTTGCAGCGGCTTACAACAACCGAGGATTAGCACTTTCGGACTTAGGCGATCAAAAAGGGGCGATCGACGATTTCAATCAAGCGCTGCAAATCAATCCCGGTCGCGCCAACACTTATTTTAACAGAGGATTAGCGCTGTTTCGCATCAATAACGATCGCTCTGCATTAGCTGATTACACTCAAGCAATTCAACTCAATCCCAATTATGCAAAGGCTTTTGCTAACCGAGGAATTACGTTGGTGAGAATGGGAGATAGACAAGGGGCGATCGCAGATTTGCAGCAAGCGGCTCGTTTATTTAGGGCTCAAGGAATGAATGCAGATGCTCAAAAAGCATTAGATTTGATTGGTCAATTGCAAAAGTCAAATTGATTTGATATTGTCTACCTGTCGCAATATTCCGCTACTCCAAAATTAGAAATATTTTGCCAGTCCGGCATTCGCAATAGTCCCACAGTCCGGCAGGGGTTTAAACCCCTGCCTCAAAGCTGAAGTCCTCTAAAGAGGACTAATATCAAATCCGATTAATTGCACAGAATATTTGTAGGGAAACGGCACTGCCGTGTCCGTATCCGCCGTAGGGAAACTATCGAAATAAATACAGAAAGAGGACACAGCACTGCTGTGTCCCTACCGAATATCTGTATTACGATCTGTAGATCGGCATTTCAGTCCTTTTCAAAGGACTTTCGCTATGAGACGGGGGTTTAAACCCCCGTCGGACTCGACAACAAACGCGATAATTAATATTACTATTCCCCTAAAACCTCACCGTCACCAAAATCACCCGCCGAGGCTGATCTTCCGCTTCAATAGTATACTCAACACGCCCAAAACCTCTCGGCCCCGGTTCAACTAAATCATAGCGAGATGTCACCGTACCGGCGGCTGTATCGTATTGAGCAAAAACAGCACCAGGATTTCTCCCAGCAGACGCATCGGCATCTCCTCCCCAAGAACCCCAATCATCCAATCGCGATCGCGTTGGCAATACAGAAGCGGCGATTTCTGGAGGTGTTAATCTTTGATCTGCTAAGACTTGTTGAGCGTTATGAATAGCGCACATTGTCGGCCCGGAAATTTTGGCATCGCTATATTGATCTTCCCACTTTTGTACGAAGCCAAAACCAACATTCGGGCCGACTTGATCCTGTCTTTGCCGCCCCCATAGCCGACTGGTATCTGATGCAAAATTAGAACCGCTGCCAGTTACCGCTAATTCGGTTCTTTTGCTAGTAAAATTGCGGTTAACAAATTCTTTGTCTGCGGTGCGAATGGCGTTAGCGGCCGCTGGTTCTATTTTACTGCTAACATTAGTATTGCCTTGTACGATTGGTGAGAGAACGCCGGGGATGGGCTGTGCTCCACAATATTTTTGAATACCGTTAAAAACGCGATCGGCTGATAAGGCACTAATCGGAAATTCTAGGGAATAAGCTTCGGCAGGTTTGGGGAAAAAGATGCCGGATGTGGCGGAAGCAGCAAAAGAAGCGCCACCCCAGATGACGATCCGATTAAATTGACGGCGGCTAATACTCATAATTTATCGACTCCCTGGAGATCGTGCTCCCGGCTCAATTTGAGCTTTCATAAAGTAGTAGGGAGTAAAACTCTGACAATTTGTGGCTCTAGCACAAAATACTTCTACTGCTAGACTTTTGCCATTGCTAATATCTACTATCATTGTATTTACTTGACCTCGATCGCCAGTGCGAGAAGCTACTTGATTTCCGTCAACATAAACATCTATTCGTGCTGGTGGGGAGTTTTCGGTATCAGGAATCGCAAACTCCAATCGGAGAGAAGCGGGGCCACCTGGAAGCCTACAAGTTATAGCGGTACGATTTTGAATATATAAAACAGTGGTGTAAATTTGTCTTCCGACAGAAATATCTCTTTGGCTAGCCTTCCAGCTACCCGATCGCTGAACACATTGCAGGTCAATCAAAGGAATAGGCCGCTGGGCCTGGGCCACTTGTGCACCAACAGTCGCTAAACTAAAAGACAACACCCCAGCCGAGAACAAACCGCTGAGCCACCGCACTCGCTTCATAAAAATATCCTGCTAATACCTTAATCAATTAATATAAAGGATGAGCTGTGTAGGAAAAGTCCTGACTTTAGATAGATGACAAAATCAAAAATGTCACGATTGTACGAAATGTCAGGTATAATGAATGGCGTAAACTCCAGCTTCTCCCGAATCTATGGATATTGCCGAAGTTTTGACACTGGCAGATGAGCTAATTTTTGCTAAGACGGGAAAGCATTTAGATTATGTGCAAGAAGCTATTCTGCGGGGAACTTTACAAGACACAACTTACACGCAAATTGCTCAAGAAGTTTACTCAAGTCCAAGTCATGTCAGAAATGTCGGTTCACAACTTTGGAAAACACTTTCTAAGGCATTGAAAAAAAATATTACTAAAAACAATTTTAGGGCAGTATTAGAAAAGGGTATAGTTTATAATTATCAATCAGCAATTGTTGAAAATATAACAGGCGAGAGTATAACAGTTAATAATAAGCTTAACATTTGTCCTGAAAAAGCCCGATCGCCCAAAACACCTCAAAACCCCGAACCAACAGCAAAACAGCCCCGCATCGACTTAGGCGACGCACCAGAAATCTCGACATTTTTCGATCGCACATCCGAACTTTCCACCCTCAAACAATGGATTTTGGGCGATCGCACCCGTCTCATCAGCATCTTAGGATTAAGCGGAAGTGGCAAAAGTGCGATCGCCCTCCAACTAATCCAACACCTTCAATATGAATTCGACTGTATAATCTGGCGAAGCCTCCGCAACGCGCCACCCCTCCAAACACTCCAAACCGACTTAATTAAATTCCTATCGCAGCAGCAAGAAACCGATTTACCATATTTAATCAACTATTTGCGTTCCCATCGCTGTCTGATCGTACTCGATGACGTGCAAACGATTTTCAGCAGCCAACAACTAGCAGGAAACTATCAACCAGGATATGAAAATTACGGCACTTTCTTCAAACAAATAGCAGAATCATGTCACAACAGTTGCTTAATTTTGCTCACTTGGGAAAAACCCAGAGAAATTGCAGCATTAGAAAGCCACCCGAAAAATTGTCAAACATTGCCACTCAATGGTTTAGGCGAACCTGCGCGAGAAATATTCACAGAAAAAGGTCTAGCCGAATCTGAAAAATGGTCAGAATTGATAGACATTTACCGAGGAAATCCCTTGTGGTTGAATACAGTAGCCGCTGCAATTCAAGACTTATTTAGCGGCAATATTTCCGATTTTTTATCCTATGATAGCCTAGTTTTAGGAGACTTAGAATATTTATTGCACCAACATTTTCAGCGCTTGTCAGACTCCGAAAAACAAGTAATGTCCTGGTTGGCAAATCAAATCAAAGCAGTCGAAATCTCCAAAAAACCAGCCCTTCTGGAATTATCCCCTTCAGAATTCCTCAAAGCCGTCGAATCCTTGAGACGGAGGTTATTAATCGAAAAAGTCCAAAAGGGCGATCGAACCCTCTTCACACTCCAACGGGCGATCGCAGAATACGTAAAAACTCACATCTTATAGCAGTTTTAGGAACAGGCAAGATGCCTGTTCCACAATAGATGAATTTTAGGGCAGCAGTTTTAGGAACAGGCAAGATGCCTGTTCCACAATAGATGAATTTTGTGGCAGCAGTTTTAAGAACAGGCAAGATGCCTGTTCCACAATATATGAATTTTCTTGTGGGGTGGGCACGCGAGCCCGCCCTGAAAGGATTATTCAAAAATTAGCAAAACATTAATCCAAACACCCGCATTTAGCCTTAAAATTAAAAAGACTGACTAGCCAACAATGCCCTATGTTTGAAGCCCTTGCCGATCGACTCGAATCCACCTGGAAAAAACTGCGCGGACAAAATAAAATCTCCGAGTCCAACATCCAAGACGCGCTCAAAGAAGTCCGCCGCGCCCTCCTGGAAGCCGATGTCAACCTCCAAGTCGTCAAAAACTTTATCGGAGAGGTAGCGGCAAAAGCACAAGGCGCAGAAGTCGTTTCAGGCGTCCGTCCCGATCAACAATTCATTAAAATCGTCCACGACGAACTCGTGCGCGTCATGGGGGAAACCAACGTACCCCTCGCCACCGCCGACTCCGGGCCCACAGTGATCCTGATGGCCGGTTTGCAAGGAACGGGGAAAACCACAGCTACCGCCAAACTAGCGCTGCACCTCCGCAAGCAAAATCGTACCGCACTGCTAGTCGCAACCGACATTTATCGACCAGCCGCGATCGACCAATTGCTAACCCTCGGCAAACAAATCGACGTACCCGTATTTGAATTAGGCAAAGACATTGACCCCGTAGAAATTGCCCGCCAAGGCATCGAACACGGCAAACAAATCGGCATAGATACCATCATCGTCGATACAGCAGGCCGCCTGCAAATCGACCAAGACATGATGGCAGAATTGGGCCGCATCAAACAAACAGTACAACCCCACGAAACGCTGTTAGTTGTTGATGCCATGACGGGCCAAGAAGCAGCAAATTTAACCCGCACCTTTCACGAACAAATCGGCATTACCGGCGCAATCTTAACCAAATTAGACGGCGACAGCCGCGGGGGTGCAGCCTTATCCGTGCGGCAAATATCCGGCGCGCCGATTAAATTTGTCGGCGTCGGCGAAAAAGTGGAAGCCTTGCAACCATTTTATCCCGATCGCATGGCATCGAGAATACTCGGCATGGGCGATGTCTTGACGCTAGTAGAAAAAGCGCAAGAAGAATTCGACATCGCCGATGCCGAAAAAATGCAAGAGAAAATGCTCACGGCAAAGTTTGACTTTACCGACTTTCTCAAGCAAACGAGACTGCTCAAAAATATGGGTTCCCTCGGCGGCATCATGAAAATGATTCCGGGGATGAACAAACTCTCAGACGAACAAATGCGGCAGGGAGAAGTGCAGCTAAAACGCACCGAAGCCATGATTAATTCGATGACAGTGGAAGAACGCCGCAATCCCGAACTTTTAGCAAGTTCTCCCTCCCGCCGCCGCCGCATCGGCAAAGGCGCAGGCTACGCTGAAAACGACGTAACTAAGCTGGTGAGCGATTTCCAGAAAATGCGTACAATGATGCAGCAAATGAGTCAAGGCAACTTTACAGGAATGGGAGGATTGCCGGGAATGCCGGGAATGCCGGGAATGGGTGGCCCCGGAATGCAGCCCGGTTCGCGTGGCTATATGGGAGCCCAGCAGAAGAAGAAAAAGAAAAAAGATAAGCCAAAAAAAGGTTTCGGACAACTGTAGAAAATATCAACAATATTGCACCATTGTCAAAAAATTGTAGGGGCGGGTTTCACGGAAAATAATTGCCTAAAACACACAATCTCGTAAACCCGCCCCACCCCGTGCGAGAGTCCTTTAACTTTTTCTTGTTGCCGAGTTCAATCTAAAAAAAACTGGAATTGAATATGGTACAAATATTTACTGAACCAGAAACCATCTCTATAGAATTGCCAAACGCGATCGGGCTCTTTGTCACCCCAGAACAATTCGAGGCCCTAGCATTGGCAAATCCCGACTTGAGATTAGAAAGAACTGCAGGAGGAGAATTAATAGTGAATCCACCCACCGGAGGAGAATCAGGCAATCGCAATCTCAGCATCAGCACGCAACTTGGCATCTGGTGCGAAGCAAATGAGGATTTAGGAAAAGGATTTGATTCTTCTACCGGATTCATTCTTCCTAACGGTGCTCGCCGTTCACCGGACGCTTCTTGGATAAATCGAGCTCGCTGGGAAGCACTAACGGCACAAGAACGCAAAGGCTTTGTTCCCCTGTGTCCAGACTTTGTAGTAGAATTGCGATCGGCATCTGACAGTCTCTCCACCCTCCAAACAAAGATGCGAGAATATATTGACAATGGTGCGAGATTGGGCTGGTTAATTGACCCCCAAAATCGGCGCGTAGAGATTTACCGACAACAACCAGAAGTAGAAATATTAATTAATCCAACCGAGTTGTCCGGAGAGGATGTATTGCCAGGATTTGTGTTGAATTTAAGGCGAGTTTGGGGTTAAATTTACGGAGACATTGCTATGGTACAAACATTTACTCAACCAGAAACCATATTTCTAGAAGTGCCGAATTCGAGCGGCCTCTTGGGCATCCCAGAATAATTCAAGGCCCTAGCATTGGCAAATTCCGACTTGAGATTAGAGAGAAATGTATAAGGAGAGTAAGCTTTTGGGCCTGTCCCACAAGAGATTCATAAAATTTATTGAGCCAAACTAGATGGGAGGCCAGCTTGCTAGCCCTACTTTTATGCCTAATAGTTCGGTTGCCTTGAAGCTGTCTACAGGCTTAGAAAATAAATATCCTTGTCCCAACTCACACCCCAACTCTCGCAGTTTCTGTAGCTGTGTTGGCGTTTCTATCCCTTCTGCCACAATATCCATACCTCGGCTGCGAGCCAGCGTCACAATTGTCTGGATAATTTCTACGCCGCTGTTGTCTAACCCAATGCGGCTCACAAAAGAGCGGTCAATCTTTAAGGTATCAATGGGAAACTCGTGTAAGCGGCTTAAAGAAGAGTAGCCCGTGCCAAAGTCATCGATACACAACAGAATGCCTAGAGCTTTTAGCTGCTTCAACATCTTTTCTTCCCTGGATACTGTTTCCAAAATGCAACTTTCAGTAATCTCTAGTTTGAGACGGTAGCTTGGAAAGCCAGTCTGCTGCAAAATCTCCTCAATTCGATTGAGTAGGTTTGCTTGCTTGAGCTGTACGGGGGAAAGATTGACATTAATCGCCAAGGGAGGTGTTTGGGGAAACTGTTGCTGCCAAATACTAATCTGGTGACAAGCTTCCTGCAAAACAAACCACCCCAATTCATTGATCAAACCAGTTTCTTCAGCCACAGGGATAAACTCAGCAGGCGGGTAGATGATGCCAGATGGGTGATGCCAGCGCACCAAAGCTTCAAAGCCACTCAGTTGCCCCGTAGAAAGGGAGACAATTGGCTGGTAGTGAACGCAAAATTCTTGTAGCGCCATCGCCCTTCTCAAGTCGTTTTCCAACTGCAAGCGCGTCATCGCCACAGTTTGCATCGCTGGATCGAAAACTTCGTAACGCCCTCTGCCTTGAGCTTTAGCATAATACATTGCGATATCCGCATCTCTGAGTACGTCTTCTGGGCGATCGTAACCCATTGTGCTAACGATAATTCCAATGCTGATATCAGTAAATACTTCATAATCATTCAAATTAAACGGCTTCCTTAATTGATTTTGGATGCGTTCAGCAACCCTGCTTGGTTCATCAATATCTTTAATATCTTCCAGCAATATCACAAATTCATCTCCTCCAAACCGCGCAACTGCATCTGTATGGCGTAAACAAACTTGCAGTTGACGAGCAATGGTTTTTAGTAATTGATCCCCAACCAAATGTCCGAGGCTATCATTGACTACTTTAAAGCGATCTAGATCAATAAATAGCACCCCATATAGATAATCTTCACGTCTGTACGACAAGTCGATCGCCTGTTGCAGCCGATTCATAAACCAAGCGCGGTTAGGCAACTCCGTTAGCGCGTCGTGAAAAGCATCATGTCCTAATTTTTCTTCTCTTTCCAACAACTGAACTTGAGCCTGTTGAAGCTCGTTGCAGGCTTGTCTAAGTTCAGCCGTTTGAGAAGCCACCCGTTCCTCTAACTCAGAAGTGAGTTTCTGCAAGGCCGCTTCCGCCTCTTTTCGCGCTTCAATTTCCTGTTTGAGAAGCACATTTTGCTCTTCCAGCGTCTTGGTCAAATTTCGCAGTCTCAGGTGTAGTTGCACGCGGGCTAGGACTTCCTCTTGCTGAAAGGGTTTGGTGATATAATCTACTGCCCCCATTGACAAACCTTTAACCTTATCCACGCGATCGGTAAGAGCTGTCATAAAAATCACAGGGATATCTTTCGTTGCCACCGATGCTTTTAAGCGGTAGCAGGTTTCAAAGCCATCTATCCCCGGCATCATCACATCTAACAATATGATATTTGGCGAAACTTCTTGTAACTTCTCAATAGCACTTTCCCCATCCTTAGCTACTAAAACCTTAAAGCCTGACTCCTTCAAAAAATCGAACAAAAGTTTTAGGTTATTCGGGTTATCGTCAACAATTAAAATTACATTGTCTTTTTGGTTGAGCATTTTATTCCCCCAAATGTTTTTTTACAAAAGCTAGTAGTTCTTTTTCTTCAAAATTTTTGGCAAATTGCAAGATTTTATTAGCAAAGGGTAGATAGTTGCCGTCTATCTGCTTGAGTCTATCGGCTTCCTGCTCAACCACTTCAATATCGCCGATCCGAGCTGCATTAAACAGCGCTACCAGCTCTGTTGATGGCGGTATCACAAGCTCACCACTCTGAACGTTTAATAAATCAGTGAAACCTTCCGGCTGTGCGATCGCCAAATCCGCAGATTGGTCGTAAATCCATTCTATTTGTAAGTATTTTTTTAATACTTCTAGCAATTCTTCTACTTGGATAGGCTTTGACAGGAACTCGTTACAACCTGCTTCTTGGCTATTTTGCCGATCAAATTCAAACACGCTGGCGCTGGATGCTATCAATATTACATCCTTAAAGTCTGATGACTTTCGGAAGCGCCGCGACATTTCAAATCCATCCATTACTGGCATCACTAAGTCTGTAATAATCAGATCTGGTTGAAAATCAATGGCTTTATTTAAACCCTCTTGTCCATTACAAGCTTCCATGATTTTAAAACCGAGTGGTTCTAAAAAACTTCTAAGAAAACCTCGATTTTCAAATCTATCGTCTACTAACAAAATTTTATTTTTATTTCCTTTAAAACCAGTTAAATTAATTATTGAAGTATTTAGCGAAGGTTGAGTAATAAATTCCGATAATTGAGTCAACTCTAAATCAAAGGAAAAAATGCTACCTTGACCGAGTATACTTTCGACTTTTATTTCGCCTCCCATCAGTTGAACAATTTTCTGTGCGATCGCTAATCCCAACCCAGTGCCTTCTGCCTTCTGCTGGCTATTTCCGACTTGTTCAAACGGTAAAAATATTTTTTCTAACTGTTCTGGTGCCATTCCAATCCCCGTATCTTGGATATGGAAACGAATTTTAGTAAGTTGTGATTGGTCAGAGTCTTCCCCCGTACCTATTACGCCTACCTTAAAAATAACACCTCCTTTTTCTGTAAATTTAATAGCATTGCCCAAAAGGTTAATTAAAACTTGGCGCAGTCGTTTTTCATCAGCATTTACAGCATTAGGAAGTTGATTTAATACTTGATAACTAAATGTAATTTCTTTTTGTTCAGCTCGAATGCGACACATTTCCACAACGCCCATCAGAAAAGAAGGAAAATTAAAAGCTGAACAGTCAAGATCCATTTTACTGGCTTCAATTTTAGAAATATCTAAAATATCGTTAATAAGAGTGAGTAAGTGCGAACCACACTGGTGAATAATGTGGATAGCATCTTTTTGTTTAGGAGTGGTAGTTTTATCGCGTTCCATAATTTGAGAGTATCCTAGAATTCCGTTCAAGGGTGTGCGGAGTTCATGGCTCATGTTGGCGAGGAATTCGCTCTTGGCATGGTTAGCAGTATCAGCGGCAATTTTTGCCTCTTTTAGCTCACTTGTTCGTTCTTCTACTCGATTTTCTAGCTCTGAGTTGGTCTTTTCTAAAGCAGCAAAAGACTCGCGCAATTGCTGTGCCATTTGGTTAAAAGATTGAGCGAGAACTCCCAGTTCATTTATCCCATTTACGTCTACTTTTTGGTTTAATTGACCACTAGCGATCGCTCTACTCGCTTTACTCAAAAGAAAAATAGGATGGGTAATCCAGCGGGAGGCGAGGATTCCTAACAACGTCGCTAGCACTAACGCTAAAACGCAAAGTAGGATAGTGCTGCGGGTATTGGCATTAATCTGTTCCATAAAGTCGGCTTCTGGAACGACTACAACAATCAGCCAATTAAGGCCTCGACCATCTTGGAATGGGGATACTTGCACGAATTCCCGCTGACCATCTAGCATGAAGTCTAGTTGCTGGTTGCTGTCAATTTCGGTAAAGTTACCAAAGCGTTCTATTAAATGTTGCGCTGTTCCCTGTATCAAAGGCACGCTGCTTTCAATCGCTTTTAATCTTTGCGTTTTTTTGCGATTTTTGCTCTTGATAAATGGCTTCTCGGCGGTGGAAGAAGCCACTAGCAAGCCCGATCGTTCGATGATGAAAGTCTTGCCCGATTTACCAATTTTTAAAGTTTGGAGAAAGTCGCCGATTTTTGAGAGAAACAGATCGGTACTTACAACTCCTCTAAAAATGCCATTTTTATCGTAAACAGGCTGACTAGCGGAGATTCCTAGGCTAGGTTGAATAAAATATTGATAAATTTTATTCCACTGGGGTTTGCCGGCAACTTTTGCGGCTTTATACCAGGGTCGAATGCGGGGATCGTAGTCTGGGTGGGTCTCCTTAAACTGAGTCGGGTTGCCCTCTCTATCTACCTTGACGATCGTATTGAGAAAATTAGTAGATCGATCGGTTATTTCAATAACCACACTGCCATCATCCTTATATCCAGCACCCGCGTATTCTTTTTTTTCCCCTCCAAAACTGATGTAACTAACAGTGGAAAATTGCTTGAGCTGCCAGTAGAAGTAGCTTCTCATAGAACCCATATTGTCTGGATTCCACAACCCAAAGCGGCCAATGGCATCGACGCTGATGGCATTGATCAAATGGGGCGTTTCCAAGTAAGTGTTTAATTGTTGATTGATGCGGGCGACTACCTCCGTTCGTAATTGGCTAGTAACATTGTTGACGGCAGTTTTGCCGTTGCGTAGCGAGAGCCAACCTGTCAGCCCCACAGCAGCAAAGATTTGCAGGACGAATGGTACGACTAAGACGAGGCGCAGCGGGATTTTTTGAGGGCTTTTTGCAAGTTCATTCTCACTTGCGATTAGTGTCATGGCGGAGTCAATCGATTTTAGATTTTAGATTTTAGATTTTAGAGGCGACCCCACGGATAAATGCGGGGGCTTGAGGATTTTCGATTTTAGATTTTGGATTGATTCCACGGATAAATCACGTGGCGGGTACCACCTTTGAAATTCGTGGTCATTTTAGTATTTGGATTATTTCAATAACAACAGTCGCTCACCCTTGGTCATTTAAAGTCAGCTCTAGGGAAATTATTGATTCCGTCTCTCTTGAACGCCAATTCGTTTAATGATATCTTATTGTTGAATAACCGGGTCCAAATGAGCGGCTAATACTGATACAGTTGGCAAATTTATGAAAAAAAACCGATCCCCCATTTGAGACGAAATCTCCATAAATGTCAAATGCTATATTTTGCTTGGGGTTGCAGTGTAAGCCTACCTCCAGATTTCATGGATATTGAGTACACCTTCATTGACTTGTAGCTCTTGACCTCAATACTAATTGATCTAAGCATACAATTATAGTCAGGACTTACGAACTATAGGGTCTGAAACCTAGCTTCCCCGTGCTGCCCTAAAAAAGGGGGAACTTGAAAGCCCTCTTGGAAAAAGGGTTTGGGGGTTCTATGCGTAACTCTTAAGCTTACGCCAGCTAAATTGCGCTTTTTTTTCAAGGGGCTCTCTGGCCCGTCCCACAAGGATTCTCAAATAGAGGAAATGGCAACCTAGATGCACAATAACTTAATAGTCGATCGTGCATAGTAGCTAAATAAACCCTAAACTCAACAGTGCCATGAGTTCAGGTAGAATCAGATGCGAAACAGAAAAAGATTTGACTGCATGGGCGATCTACGGAAACGTAGGGCGCTGAGCTAGATAGCGTTGAAATCCGCTGTTTGGCAGTTTCGTTTTTTCTTCCAGGCATAGGTCTAATCTCCCACACCCCATCTCAAAACGAAAGCCGCACGCCCGGACACGAGAGAAGCAGTTCAACACCCTTAAACTCTCTCCAACTTAATCTGTCAATTAAGATAGGTTCATCAAGCCTTTCTAAAGTTGTTTCTAAAGTTGTCGTCATCCCAACCCCTCCTTACTCAATTCAATCTTAATTATATCTGCGTTCCTCTGCGCTCATCTGCCAACATCTGCGATCGCAATACCATCTACTGTCCCAAAGTTCCCTTGTACTCATCCGGTACAAATTCCGTAACTACTTGGCCACCGCCACCGTCGCCTTTGACAATCACAGTTTGATTTTTAAGCTCTCCCGCCGCCCTCGGCCCAGTCAAATTAAACACCGGATTTAACTGCCGATATACCACATTTCCTTCTGCATCAAAAGTCTGATTAGTTAAATACCACGTTACGCGATCGGTATTTAATTGAGCTTGACGTTTTTCCCCAATTCCTACCACATTTCCCGTCAAATAAAAAACTTTTTTCTCTAAATCTCCCCGCCCCGTATCCCCAGTCATCGTCACCTTTTCCACGCGGTGAAAAACCTTCACAGGCCCGGGCGATATCACAGATTGCGCCGGAAAATTCCAACTCATCAAACTGCTTTCTATTTGCAGCGGCGGGTCTGATGGCATCAACTGAGCGTTTTTTGTCAGCGTCGCAATCTTGGTTTTTAAGTCTACATCTACTTGGTCGGCAAAACCGCTGTCTGTGACTATTTTATCTTTGTATCTGTCAATTTGAGTCGGTTTGGCGCTGTTTACCTTTTGTTGATCCACAAACCACACTAAGTGCTCGGTTCGCAATTGCAAAACCGGATCTTTAACATTCGCCACCACAGAACCGAATAACTCCATCCTCTTAGCCCTACTGAAAACCCGCGCTTCCTTCGCTGAAGCCGTCACCTGTTTGTTCTCTCCGGTCAAATTATTGCGGACAACTAAAACATCTTCCTTCGGCCGCCACTCCAATTCATTTCCCCGCAATACCACTCCATTTTTCAGGTCTTTAGCAACGATGTTACCTTTGAGAAAAACCTGATTTCCTTCCTGAAATACCTGCCCGGTTTCTCCCTGAATGTCGTAAATTTCTTTGCCGTCCTGAAACAATTTGCCCACTGGTTTCTGAACGTTAACTATCTTTTTGTCTTTGCTGTAAACGGCATTTGTGGAGTTTACTTTCCAGAACGTCTCGCCCTTTTCGTTTGCTTGTTCTAGGGTTACTTTGTTCAAAGTTAAAGTGCTGTTTGACTGTTGAGCGGTTTTGAGATCCTCCGCTAATTTGTTCTTTTGAGTTTCTTGCGGAACCGCACAAGCATCAATCCCCAAAATCAGTGCTGGTAAAAATAGTAGCACTATTTTTGAGGATTTCATATTGGGAATTTGGGATTTTAGATGAATCATTGGTTATTGGGAATTGGTAATTGGTAATTGGTAATTAATAATTGGCTCTTGAAAAACACTTAATCAAAAATTAAAAATGTGTCATGTTTGGTCTAAATTTTTAACTTTTAATTCTCAAGGATTCAACCCATTAACCATCACCCATTACCCGTTACCCATTACCCATTACCAAATCCCTATCTGTCGTCGTGTTCCTCCATCAAGCTCAGACCCGACAAAGGGCGGTAAGCATAATTAGGGCGCGATGTTTTTTGGATGTCGTCCTTAATCATTTCCAAATCGATATAGCGATCGGCTACATTAATCAAACTGTCGCTCGTCATCGATCGCAAACTCACCACCTCAACCCGCACACCGCGATAGCTCACAGCGTCTACAGCATAAGCCAAATCGCCGTCACCGCTGACCAGAACCGCCGTGTCGTAAGACCCCACTAAAGCCATCATATCCACAGCGATTTCTACATCTAAATTCGCCTTCTTAGAACCATCTGGCAACTGTACCAAATCCTTAGAAATCACCCGGTAGCCGTTGCGGCGCATCCACAGCAAAAACCCCTGCTGTTTCTCGTTAGTGCGATCGACACCCGTGTAGAAGAAAGAGCGCAGCAGCCGCGATCCCGCAGTTAAACGGCACAGCAGCTTAGTGTAATCAATCTCAATTCCTAACTGCAAAGCCGCGTAAAAAAGGTTAGAACCGTCAATAAAAATTGCCACTCTACCCCGATTTTCTAGAACCTGTTCCGGCGTAAAAAGGTCGTTGCTTTCTATTCTATTCAACATGATTGTTATGCCTCAATTTTTATGAAAGATTGGTAAGGAAATAACTGCTAATTCGTAGTCTGTCATAACACCCAGAGCGGTGGCTGCCAACTATGAAGGTACTGTTTACAGCAGCTCGATCCGCTTAAAAACAGGTTGGGGTTCCCCCAGAGTTTGGTTTGCCGGCAAAGCGCCCCAGGCAGCATGAGCTGCAAAATTCGCTAAACTGTTAACTGTAACTCGATCGTTAAAGTCAATTGAAAAACCTAGCTGTTGATAGATAGCGTTGCTGATATTGGGAATAATCGGCGACAAAAGGTAAGATGCTAGTCTAACAGATTCCAGAACAGAATATAGCACCTGTTCGACACTTTCGATCTGTCCCTGCTTGTACAAACTCCAAGGTGCTTGCACGTCAATAAACTTGTTCCCGGCTCGCACTAATGCAAGCACGGCTTCGCAAGCCTTGCTAAAAGCCAACTCTTCGTAAAAACCCGCTACTCGATCGCCCAAATCCAGGCTCATAGCCTTGAGAAGGTTGTCGCCCTCAATGTTTTCTCCCAACACATTTGGTACGCAGGCACCGCAATATTTGCGAGCCATGTTTAACGTGCGGTTAAGCAAATTTCCCAAATCATTTGCTAGCTCAGCATTCAATATATTGATAAACCGAGTTTCGTTAAAATCGCCGTCCTCTCCGAACTCAATTTCTTTGAGGAAATAGTAACGTACTGCATCAGCACCGTATTTGTTGACCAATTCGACAGGGTTTAAAGTATTACCCTCCGTTTTCCCCATTTTTTTGCCGTCTTTGGTCAAAAACCCGTGTGCGAAAACGCGACCCGGCACCAGTAGATTCGCTGACATCAGCATTGCCGGCCAGTAAACTGCGTGGAAGCGAAGAATATCTTTGCCGATCAAGTGCAAGTCAACCGGCCACCATTTAGATAAAGCATTCTCCAAAATCGGGTCGCTGTCCGGATCTAGCAAGGCGGTGACGTATCCCAGCAAAGCGTCAAACCAGACGTAGATGCTGTGACTGGGGTCAATTGGCATTGGCAGACCCCATGCGAGATTCACTCTAGAAATGGAAAAGTCTTGCAGTCCAGAGTTGACGAAACTGAGCACTTCGTTGCGGCGGCTTTCCGGCGCGATGAAGTCTGGACGTTCTGCGTACAAGGCTAGCAGTTGGTCTTGATACCGCGACAGACGGAAAAAGTAATTTTCTTCGTCGCGCCACTCAACTTCCTTGCTGGTGTGGACAGAACACCGATTTCCCGGCAACAATTCCCGTTCATCCTTAAATTCTTCACAGGAGACGCAGTACCAGCCTTGTTGCTGGTTCAAGTAGATGTCGCCGGAGTTCCAGACGCGCTGGAAAAATTCTTTGACAATGTACTCGTGGCGCCGCGAAGTTGTGCGGATGAAGCGATCGTACTGGATAGAGAGTTGCTCCCACAGCGCCTCAAACGCCGGAACCACTGAATCGCAGTGAGCTTGGGGCGATCGTCCCAAACTCTCGGCTGTCCGCTGAATTTTCTGCCCGTGTTCGTCCGTCCCCGTCACCAGCAAAACAGATTTGCCCCGCAGCCGCTCAAATCGGGCTAGGGCATCCGCAGCCATAGTCGTATAAGCGCTGCCAACGTGAGGTAAATCGTTTACATAATACAGAGGCGTTGTTATCGCAAAGGTATTCTTAGTTTTATCAGTCGATTTCATTGAATGCTAAAAGAAAATTCCCTAAATTTCGTTTCGATCTTAACTCAGCGGTTAAATTTTTTTTGGAGTGGCAATCAAGCCAAATGCACTGCAAGTTATTTGCAATTGTCTAACCCGGGCTATTCCCAAAAGAAATATTGCTTTCATATCAACACTAATCTTTTTTAGTTGTTTTTGACGAACTCTCTAAAATGTCTTAATATTTTGACATTCCGCTGCCTTGGGAATCGACGCTCCTGGGGTAAGCGCCTCATCTATTCATTGGTCGTAGCCGCTATCCCTAGAGCGGGTTTAGCAGCTCACCCGGTTGGCAACAAAACTCGTCATTTGGGCTGCTAAACCCGCCGTTCGACTAACGCTCCGCCGCCACCTTCTGTAAATGCGCGATCGCTCACCATCGCCATCTCTTTCTCGCGATCGCTGGAAAGTCGATCGCCCGCCACTCCTGCCACTTTCCGAGCCGCTCATGGACGCAGAAACCGGGTTGTTTACGAAACTCTCTTGTCAACCGCCAAGCTTTAGTTTGTTGCCCCAAAAAGAGTATAAAAGCCTAGTTTTTTTGTCACCAAACCCGGTTTTTAAAGGTTGCGAGTACATCCACAGACAATAAAACCCCAAGCCAGTTAAGCTTGGGGCTATCAAATTAGGGTGCATCTAACAACGGATTATCCGATCGCCCTCGATCGGCATCAGGAAAACTAACTCGATTTCCGCCAATAGCTTCTGACAAATAATCGGCCGCAGCTTCCACAACCGCGATCGCATTTTCGTAAACCATCCGCGTCGGCCCCAAAACCCCAACACTACCCACCGGCACCGATCCCCGGCGGTAAGTCGAAGAAATCAGAGTACAGCCACGAATTGGTTCTAAAGAATTTTCCGAACCAATACGCACCGTTACCCGCTTGCCGGGGGTGTCTAACTCAGGCGATTCAAAAATCAAAGGCCAAAGCAGTTCCTGCTCTTGTTCGAGCAATTGCACCAGGGTTTGAACTTGCTGCAACTGCGAAAACTCAGGCAAGCGCAGCGCTTCTGCCAAACCGCCGATCAGAATCCGCGTGTAGGTTGGATTGCTTTGGCGGCTGCTCAAAGCAGTCAACATGGTTCCCATCCACTCAGCGTACAGCTCAAAGTCCCGGTCTAACTCGCTCCAGTCTACAGCCGAGAGTTCCGAAAGCGATCGTCCCCGCAACTTGCTGTTCAAAAAATTCGACAAAATCTGCAACTGGCGATCGACGATTTCGACATCAGGCGTGTTACCATTTGCGTCCCTCGGCAACTGCACCAAAACCGACTGAGTTTCGTAAGCATCCGTCACCACGATCAGCATCACCTTTCCCGGCTCTAGCTGCACCAGTTGCAAGTGGCGCAAGCAAGCCATATTGGTTTGCGGAATGGTGATCATTGCTATGTAACCGCTGATAGTTGCCAGGATTTGAGCAGCGCCGCGGAGTGCCGCGTCCATGCGACCATCCGACCAATTGAGTTGGTCTAGTACCTGTTCCACCTTGCGGGCGAGCGTATCAGATGGCTGAATCAACTGGTCTACATAAATTCGGTAGCCGGAGTCAGAGGGGACTCGTCCTGCCGAAGTGTGGGGCTGATAAAGCAGTCCAGCTTTTTCAAGAGTCCCCATCGCATTGCGAATTGTAGCTGGGCTGACGCTGAGGTTGAATTCGTCAGCCAAAGCTTTTGAGCCAACGGGTTCCGCTGTTGCTATGTAGTGGCGAACCGTTGCCCAAAGGATGTGTTGTTGCCGATCGGTGAGGTTAACGCGCACAGATATTTAAGCAGAATTAGAATTTAGAGTTGAAAGTCGCTATATTAATCGAAACGTCTGTACCAAAAGGGCGATCGGGCAGACTTACCTCTTTAAACATAACAGATTTTAGGTTAAGGAAGAAGTCAGTTGTTATTGGTTATTGGTTATTGGTTATTGGTTATTTGTAAGTTCTAACGCCCCATGCCCCATGCCCCATGCCCCATGCCCCATGCCCCATGCCCCATGCCCCATGCCCCATGCCCTCTAATCATGTTCTTTCAGAATATTTTGCAGATAACTAGCCACTGCATCCGGCTGTTCCACCATTGCCAAATGGCCACAATCGGGAAGCTGAAGGACATTCTCGCCACAACCTTGGAACATCCAGTGAAAGCTAGCCAAATGCAGCACGTATTTTGGTTCCATAATTTTGTCTTTACTACCGGCAATAAAATAAACAGGCTGCTTGAGTTGGGACACAATTTGTGGCAATAGGTGAATCTCGGCTTCTGTGGTGGAGTCCAATAAAGCCCCCAAAGCTGCCTCTGGATGAGCTCCCACGAAATCTATTAAGCGCTGCCGTCCCCAAGCTCTGCCGATCGAGCGGGCTACAGAATCGCGGGCAAACACGTAATCTGCTAAGGGCAAGCGAGGCAGCCAGCCGGGGCGCATGGTCACTAGCTGCTTGCCGACCGCTCGAAACCGCTCGAATTCTTCCTTAAGATAGATGCCGCCCCCTGCATTGATGCAGACCACGCCTTTAATGCGATCGGAGAATTTGCTGGCTCCCCAGAGAGCGATCGTACCGCCCAGAGAGTGTCCCACCAGCCAAGCAGAAGATATATCGAGTTTTTCGAGTAAAATTTCCAAATCGCGAGCGTAAGCTACGGGAGTGTAGCAGGAATTTAGCGGTTCGGAACATAGGCGATCGTCGCCGGAGTCCGATTGAGAATCGCCAAACCCCCGCAAATCGTAGGTAAGGCACTGATAGTTTGATGCCAAGCGATCGGTCAAAGGTTGCCAGTAGTGGCGGCTTAAGAGCCAGCCGTGGACAAATACCAGAACCGGGGAAGTTGCAGTCGGAGCCGTCAAATCGTAAGCGTGCCGAACCCCTAGGATGTCGATTGTTGCCATACTTTTATCCTACCCGCTCCATAAGACCTATGTAAACCTATGTATAGCCCTTCAGCAAACTTGGCCGGATGCGGTACATTCATCACAATTAATTTATCCACCATTTGGGGATAAGCATAAGCAAAATTCCAGGCGATCGCGCGGATCTCTAGGACTTACGGTGATATTTTTACCTAATCAGAAAAACAAGCTAATACGCGCTCTCGAAAATTTTCTTGCGTTAAAAAAGCCATATCCTTGTCGCATAGCTAGTCCTGCATAGCAAGGAAAATGTGTTATAATTTTATTCTTTTTTTAACCTACCTTAAATTTTAGCTTATGAACTGTCCCAAGTGTAACTCTGAATACATATTGAAAAATGGTTGCACTCGCTCTCAGAAGCAAAATTTTAAATGTCGATATTGTGGAAAAAAATTCGTCATGACTCCCAGACATCAACCGATTTCATCAGCAACAAAAGAGTTGATATATAGACTTTTATTATAAAAGATATCTCTGGCTGGGATTGTGATGGCGACTGGGGTTTCGCAACGGTGGTTGCAATACTATGTTAATCAAAAATTAGGAGCTGTTAAAAGAGAAGTAGAAGTGAAGTCAAAAAAGAAAGGGAAGCTCACAATTCAATGTGATGAAATGTGGTCATTTGTAGGCAATAAGGATAACAAGCAGTGGAAAGAGCTGGCAATTGATGTATCAACTTTCATAAATTGTAGGAGTGTATATTGGCAAAAGAGATCAAGCTGGCGCTCAAGGATTATGAGATTCACGTGCGACCTGTTCCAGAGTCAATGTGCCGTAAGTTATACAGACTTTTGGAGCGCCTAGGTCACAGTTTTTCCTCAAAAAAGACACAAGGCCGTAGGAAAGGAGACTGGTCTGACAAACTCTATAGAAAAATTTAATAATACGATGAGACAAACAATCTCTCTATTGGTGAAAAAATTCTTTCATTCTCCAAAAAAATATCTAATCAGAGTGGGGATATTTGGTATTTTATTCATGAGTATAACGCCAGTTTATCTATCAATTAAAACCAGGGGTTTTCATTGCTATGCAGGACTACCGTCCCATAATCAACTTGACTCGATTGTTTATCCCTGACATGACTCCACTTGTTGTACGATTAACAAAGTAGTTACAAATTCCCTCCAAATGATTAACAATTGTCCCGGTAGATTATTTAAAGAATATCTGTGCATGATTCAGCCAATCCTTAAACTTTACCGGGGCTATTTTGACCACGAATTTCAAAGGTGGTACCCGCCACGTGATTTATCCGTGGAATCAATCCCAAATCTCAAATCGAAAATCCTCAAGAAAGAGCATTTATCCGTGGGGTCGCCTCTAAAATCTAAAATCTAAAATCTAAAATCGATTGACGGTCATATGGGTTTCGTATATTTCCCGAAACTCTTCTTTCATCTCATAGGCAATTCTTAACCATTCTGATTTTTTTAAGGTAACAGCCAACCTTTGAATTTGCTCGACATTAAGGTTGCTTCGATTACTAAAAAATAAGTATTTGCTGCCTATATCTGAAATTCCTACTGCTCGACGCAACTTATTCAAGTCTTTATTAACTGCTTTCATCACGTGAAAACAGTCGATGACAATTTTGGCATTTGGGAATAGTTGTTCTATAAGTTTTGGAACTCCTCCCCACATATCAATACTCACTTGCTCAACTTGTTCTCGAACCTAAAACGGTTGTTTTATACGGGCTTCAAATATGTCTGGTTGACGGTGAGAGTCAATCAAATTACCCCCATCTATGTCACTAACAACAGTTACTAAACTTCCTTTGACTTTTCTCATACTTATCTCATCTATACTCACTCGCGAGTGCTGAATCCCAACAGTTTTTTGTTGAGAGGAATGGACATGAGTAAAAATACTTTTAATTTCGTCATAACTCAATCCTTCTTCTCGCCCAATTTGTGATATGCTCGACTTTTGAACACGTGCATAAATATTTTGTTCGTATCGTTGAGTATGTCGTCTTTTTTTTTCCAAAAATTCTAATTTTTCTGTACTGTAACGTTGACAAGTATGGCAGTAAAACTGCAGACGAGGCACTTGTAAATACACAGAACGACCGAAAACTGACAAATCTCTGGCTAACATAGATCGATTCTGATGGAGTTCTTCTGTATAATTATTACAGTGAGGACAAATGATTCCTGACGCTACAAAACGAGCGTTGAAAGTAAATTTGTCCCTCAATTTGAGTACAAGTTTCAACCTGGACTCCCGGCAAGTCTAATAAATAATCTAAATGAAAGCTCATCACATTAATTGTATTGATTGATCTATTTTACACCCTAAACTCAGGTGAGCAGATCGCACCTCCCCAGTCGTGACCAACTAATACGCAACTTTCGTATCCCAAACCCTGAATAATGCCCTTGACATCTTGCACAAATTCGGTCATCACGTAAGCAGATCGATCGTGAGGTTTGTCGCTGTCGTTGTAACCCCTGAGATCTACAGCGACGACTTTATAATCTGATGCAAATTCCGGGATTTGATGTCGCCAAGAATACCAAAATTCAGGAAATCCATGCAGCATCAGCATCAGCGGCCCAGAACCTTGAGTGACATAGTGCAGTTTAATGCCGTTCGTAGCGATAAATTCGTGTTTCCAAGCAGCTTGTAGCACAGACATATTTGATGCTTCCTCTAGCTATCGAGATCTCCTAGCAGTTCCTCTCTTTAAGAGGAACCAACTTTAGGCATATCTAGCAATTCTCCCAGCACTTGTAAACTCTTCCTTTTCTCTTCATTTGTGGAACAGGCGTCCCGCCGGTGGTTCTTCGGGCAAAAAAAGCTGTAGCTTGCTGGGGCCGACGCGATCGCCCGTTTCCCAAAAAGATTGCTATCTCTGTCAAAATAATAGTATAATGTTGCTGGCATCCAGACAACTGTTAAGCCAAAAATTACTCATTTTCGACCGCGCGAAAATCTAGAAGCGCAAGAAATTGAGTTTTGTTGATAGCGCCAGTTCAATAATTAAGATCGGGCGAGTGTACTAGGAATTAAAGGAGTTAATACTATGTCGGGCGATCGCCTGCAAAACATTGTTAACCGCTTAACAGATCGTCTAAGGCGCGATGTATTAGTTGAAAAATCCCTCTACGACATTCGAGAAATTTTGCAGAGCGATCGCGCCTTACTGTACTATTTTTACAGACAGTGGCAAGGTCGAGTGACTTACGAGATGTTGAGTGCGATCGAACTCTCAATCTTGGGTTCAACGGGGCCAGATGATTGTTTTAATGGCGAATACGCTGCTTTGTACGAAGCCGGCAGAGTTAAAGCAATTGCAGATATTGAAGTAGAAGCAATTAACCCATGCCACCGAGATTTTCTGCGTAGCCTGAAAGTTCGCGCCAATTTAGTCGTGCCAATTTTAACGAACAAAGGACTGTGGGGGCTGTTAATTGCTCATCAGTGCAGCGGGCCCCGCACTTGGTCGCGATCGGACATTGAATTTATGCAGCAACAAGCACAAAATATGGCAATGTCTCCGACAATTCAAGATAGTTAATCTTTTATCCAAAATCCGGCTTTGTGACAGTTGGGGTGCATTTTCTGTGCAATGGAAAATTACCAACCAACCAAAATATGGTGTTCTATTGTTAGGCGGAGGTTTGTAGCGACTCATAGGGCTGGATGAGAATCTCAGCGGGAATTCCTAACTCTTGATTCAGCTTCCGAATCATTTCCAGAGTCAAGGAGCGTTTGCGAGATAATATCTCAGAAACTTTAACTCGACTGCCAATACATTGTTCCAAATCGCTACCAGACCATCCGCGAGCCTCCATGTAGTATTGAATGGCTGCAATGGGATCGGGTATTGCGATCGGAAAGTGTGCCTTCTCGTAAGCTTCTACTAGGGTACTGAGCACATCTAGGCGATCGGACTCAGGTGTATTAGAAGCTGCATTAAACAGCAACTCAATCTCTCGAAGGGCATCCTGATAGTCAGTTTGGGTTCTAATTGGACGTATTTCCATATATCAATTTGTGTTTAGATTGTTTCTGCATCTACCTTGTCATACTCGGCATGAGTGCCTATAAAGCGGATAAAAATAATGCCGATGTCATAACGGATTGAGACAATCAGCCGTAAAATGAAGCGGCGACAAATAACCTCGAATTCATCACCAGTGGTTTTTGCTCGTCCGCTGCCATAAACTGTTACCCCTATCGCTTATGGTGACTGGCTTTTAGCCTTTTTAATTAGCTTTACCCAAGCGTGTATCGATGCCAGATAGTAATAGAAAATCCAACTATAAAAAATGGCTTTGTCATAATCCTGCTGTTGAGCGTCCTTGTGGTGTCGTATTCCAAATTGATTAGCTATCTGAAATAAGTTGCTCTCGTCTTTCTTTAATACTACTCCCTTAATTTGAGGCTCCAGAAACTCAAGAACATCAGCTAAGTCTCGAACTGCATCACGCTTTCCATCTAGAGATGAGCGAGAACGTCTAAATTTTAGAATTGCGGATTGAACTCGCTGCTCAACATTTTCAGGATCGTAAGGAGGCAGTTCTGCAAGAACTAACGGGAGCATAACAGTTATGTAATCAGTATTTATACTTGCGATTATTTAAGTTGCTGCATGGGGATTGACACCAATCATTCCATTTAAGTAAGCTACTCGATGTGCCAAAACTTGCGGGACATTTCGCGGATTCCACTGTGCGCCAGAAATTTTTATGCGACGACCAATTTGTTTGATGGCTGATTCCACTGCCCCAGAACCAATCGAACAGATATTCTGTGACTGGTAATAGTGGTAATTAACGATTCGTTCTCGGTGTTTGTTGAGATACGCACAGAAATTCTGTGCAGCTTTTTTTGTCAGCTTTTCAAA